>NZ_JBFUGA010000022.1:0-67683 GCF_056403155.1 Methylobacterium sp. P3_A11 | reverse complement strand
GCGCCAGCATGGCGACGATGCCGCCCTCGCCGCGGTTGTCGGCGCGCAGGATCAGCACCGCGTATTTCAGCGACACGATCAGGATCAGCGACCACAGGATCAGCGAAACCGCGCCTGTGGCCGCCGCCGGCACCGAGGCGCCGCCGGCGGTCGCCGCCTTCACGGCTTCCTTGAACGCATAGAGCGGGCTCGTGCCGATATCGCCGTAGACGACCCCCAGCGCGCCGAGCATCAGCGCGGTGCCCGGGCCGTTCCGGACCGCGCCGGGCTTGCGCGCCACGGGCGCCGCTGGATGATCGACCGCCGGGGCAGCCGCGGAATGCAGGGCTTGGCTCACGGGCGGATCCGGTCGGTGGCTTCGCAATTGCGCGAAACCCTAGCAAGTCGGTCGCGCGGCGATAGACTCCGGACTTCTCCGATGCGACCACGACGAAGACTTGTCACCCGATTGGGGTGACAGTCGAACGACCGCGGCGCCGGTAGACCCCGCCGCTCAGGCCGCGTCGAGACCGAGGTCGATGATCGCCGCCGAATGGGTGATCCAGCCGCAGGAGATGAGGTCGACCCCGGAGGCCGCGACCGCCCCCACCGTCTCGCGGGTGATCCGGCCCGACGCCTCGGACAGGGCGCGGCCGTCGATCATCGCCACCGCGCGGGCCAGCTGGCCGGGACCCATGTTGTCGAGGAGCACGGCGTCGACCCCGACCGAAAGGGCCTCCTCCAGCTGCTCCAGGCTGTCGACTTCGCACTCGATCTTCACGAGGTGCCCGGCCCGTGCCCGGGCGCGCGCGATCGCCGGCACGATGCCGCCGGCCACCGCCACGTGGTTGTCCTTGATCAGTACGGCGTCGTCGAGGCCGAACCGGTGATTCGAGCCGCCGCCGGCCCGCACGGCGTGCTTCTCCAGGGCGCGCAGGCCCGGCGTCGTCTTGCGCGTGCAGACGATCGACGCCTTGCCGTGCGGGCGCGCCGCCTCGACCAATCCGTGGGTCGCCGTGGCGACGCCCGACATCCGGCAGAGCAGATTCAGGGCGACGCGTTCTGCTGTAAGGATCGCCCGCGCCGGGCCGTCGAGGCGCAGCACCACGTCGCCCGGGGCGACGCGGGTGCCGTCGCCGCGCTCCACCGTGACGGTCACGGCCGGATCCACCAGCGCGAACGCGATGGCGGCGGCGTCGGTGCCGGAGATCACGCCCTCCTGACGGGAGGCGATCACGCCCCGCATCCGGGCACCCGGCGGCACGATGGCGTCGGTGGTGATGTCGCCGGCCCGGCCGAGATCCTCGAGCAGGGCGGCGCGGACCACCGGCTCCACCAGGAGCCGGGGCAGGGGCAGGATCTCGTCGGCGGGGACCGCGTGCGTCATGGCGTCAGAACCTCCTCGGAGCCCACCCGGCCGCGCTCCGCCGTCCGGAGATCGGCGAGCGTGGTCTCGGTATGGCTCGCGGCCGTCAGGTGCGGGTAATCGCTGCGCCAGTGGGCGCCGCGGCTCTCCCGGCGCTCCAGCGCGCCGCGGGCGATCAGCAGGGCGACGAGGGCCGCGTCGCTGGAATCCGCCTCGGGCGTCAGGGCTGCGACGGCCTCCGCGAGTCCGGTGGCGTCGCGCACGACCCCGACTTGGTGCTCCATCCGTGCCCGGATCGCCGTCACGTCGCCGGAGCGGCGCAGGACGTGGCCCTGGGGCACGATGGCGGCCGGCGGCGGCGCGTCGAGGCCGTCGCCGATGAAGCGCGCGTAGGCGAGGCCTTCCAGCAGGGAGTTGCTGGCGAGCCGGTTGGCGCCGTGCAGCCCCGTGGAGGAGACCTCGCCGCAGGCGTAGAGGCCCGGCACCGAGGTGGCGCCGTGGGCGTCCACCTTCACGCCGCCCATGTGATAGTGCGCCGCCGGGCGGACCGGGATCGGATGCACCGCCGGATCGATGCCGGCCGCCGCGCAGAGGCCCGCCACGGTCGGGAAGCGTTTCGGCATCGCGGCACCGAGGGTGCCGCGGGCATCGAGATAGACCGTGCGGCCCCTCTGCAGAGCCTGGAAGATGCCGCGGGCGACGACGTCGCGGGGTGCGAGATCGCCGCCCGCGATTCCGGCCATGACCGCCGCGCCGGTCTCGTCGATCAGCCGGGCGCCCTCGCCCCGCAGGGCCTCGGTGGCCAGGGGCATCGGGTCGGCGCCGGCCGCGATCGCGGTCGGGTGGAACTGCACGAACTCCATGTCGCGCATCACCGCTCCCGCCCGCGCGGCGAGCGCCAGCCCGCCGCCAAGGGCACCCGACGGGTTGGTGGTCGCCGCGTAGAGGGCGCCGACGCCGCCGGTGGCCAGGATCACGGCGCGGGCCGGGATCCGGAACAGGGCGCCGTCGCGCTCGGCGACGATCCCCGCCACCGCGCCGCGGGTATCCCGGATCAGGTCACAGGCGCGGGCCGTGACCACCTCGACGGAGGGCGCGTCGAGCACCGCCCGTACGAGGCCTTCGAGGACGCGCGCACCGGTCGCGTCGCCGCCCGAGCGGACGATTCGGCGGCGGCCGTGGGCCGCCTCGAGACCGAGGGCCAGGGCACCGTCGTCGCTGCGGTCGAACGGGACGCCGATCCGCACAAGCCAGTCGATCAGCCCGGGGCCTTCCCGGACGACGCGGAGCGCGACGTCGGGCTCGGTCAGACCGGCGCCGGCCGCTTCCGTGTCGGCGGCGTGCAGGTCCGCCGCGTCGTCGGTGCCGACCGCGGCGGCGATGCCGCCCTGCGCCCAGCCGGTCGCAGTGCCAAGGCCCAGGGTCGATGCGGTCACGAGCGTGACCGGGCGGGGTGAGAGGCGCAGCGCGACGCTCAGGCCGGCGACACCGCCGCCGACCACGACCACGCGGTCGGCACCGTTCGGGGAGATGGCGTTCATCGCGTGCGCACCTGAAGCATGCGTTCGACAGCCGCCCGGGCGCGGTCGGCGAGCGACGGATCGACCGTCACTTCGTGGGTCATCGTCTCCAGCGCGCGGCGGATGTTCGCCAAGCTCATTCGCTTCATGTGCGGGCACATGTTGCAGGGCTTGATGAACTCGATGTCGGGGTTCTGCGCCGCGATGTTGTCGGCCATCGAGCATTCGGTGACGAGCACCACCTGCTTCGGCCGCTTCTCGACGACGAAATCCATCATCATCGCGGTGGAGCCGGAGAAGTCCGCCTCGGCCACCACGTCCGGCGGGCATTCCGGGTGCGCGATGACGGTGACGCCCGGATAGCTGTCACGGACGTCGCGGATGTCGGCCGGGGTGAAGCGCTCGTGCACCTCGCAATGGCCGGCCCAAGTCAGGATCTCGACCTCCGGGATCTCGGCCTGGACGTTCTGCGCCAGGAACTCGTCCGGGATCATCAGCACGCGCGGAGCGTTCAGCGACTTCACCACCGCGACGGCGTTGCCGGAGGTGCAGCACAGGTCGGATTCGGCCTTCACGGCCGCAGACGTGTTCACGTAGGTCACGATCGGCACGCCGGGGTACTTGGCGCGCAGTCCGCGCACGTCGGCGGCCGTGATCGAATCGGCCAGCGAGCAGCCCGCGCCCATGTCGGGGATGAGGACCGTCTTGCTGGGGTTCAGGAGCTTGGCGGTTTCGGCCATGAAGTGGACGCCCGCCAGCACGATCACGTCGGCATCGACGTTCACCGCTTCTCGGGCGAGCGCCAGGCTGTCGCCGACGATGTCGGCCACCGTGTGGAAGATCTCCGGAGCCTGGTAGTTGTGCGCCAGGATCACGGCGTTGCGCTCGCGCTTCAGGCGGAGGATCGCCTCGATGTCCGGAGCCAGCGCCGGCCACTCGATCGCGGGAACGTGCCGGCTGACACGGGCGTAAATCTCAGGAAGCGGCAGACCCGGGATGGGCGTGCGGGAGACGGGTGACACGGTCGCCGCCATGGCGTCCTCCATTATGCTCAGTTTGAGCATTGTGCCGTCTAACTTATGAGTGCCGGAGCCGGCTGTCTAGATATGCTAGCCTTGAGCATAAATCTTTTGCGACGCGGTGTTACGCTGCGCCGCCGAAGGCCGACCGCTCAGCAGAAGGTCGCGGGGTCGGGACCGATCCGCCCGTCGGTCCGGTCGAGCGCCGCGATCGCCTCCATCTCGTCGGGGCCGAGTTCGAAGTCGAACAAGGCGATGTTCTCGAGAATGCGCTCGGGTCGTGCGGTCTTGGGGATCGCCACGCAGCCGATCTGAACCTGCCAGCGCAGGACCACCTGGGCGGGCGTCTTCCCATGCGCCTTTGCAACGGCGACGACGACCGGGTCGTTCAGCTCCTTGCCCTGGCCGAGCGGGCTCCAGGATTCGGTCACGATTGCGTGACGGCCATCATCGGCCCGCTGCGACCGGCGCTGAAAGTGCGGATGCAGCTCGATCTGGTTCACGGCCGGTGCGACGCCGGTTTCGCCGACCAGCGTCGCGATGTGCTCGGGCGTGAAGTTCGAGACGCCGATCGACCTGGCCCGCCCTTCGGCCCGGAGCTCGATCAGTGTCTTCCAGGTCTCGACGAACAGGCGCCGCTGCGGGCAGGGCCAGTGGATCAGGTAGAGATCGACGTACGAAAGGCCGATGCGCGTCAGGCTCTCGTCGAAGGCGCGCCGGGCCTCGTCGCGACCCTGACGGTCGTTCCAGAGCTTGGTGGTGAGGAAGATCTCCTCCCGGGCGACCTGCGCGTCGCGGATGCCGCGTCCGACGCCCGCCTCGTTGCCGTAGGCGGCGGCCGTGTCGATCAGGCGGTACCCCGCCTGAAGCGCCCGGCCGACGAGGTCCGGCGCCTGTGCGTCGGAGAGTTGCCAGCAGCCGTAGCCGATTTGCGGAATGCGGCGCCCGTCGTTGAGGGCGAGGGTCGGGACGGGTGCGGCCATGCGATCAGCTTTCGGGAGCGTGTTCGGGATCCCCGATATCGTCATCGTCCGACAGGTGTTGAAGCGCCTCGTCCCCGCGAGCGGAGCCAAACAACCCGGTGCGGCGCCACGCGCGGGGAAGTTGCGCGATCCTGGCTCGCTGCCCTCGCGATGACGGAAGGGAAGCCGCCGCGCTCCGGCCTGCACGCCGCCGACCACGGACCAGCCGCGTTGAACGGGCGCAGTCTGGACCGGATCTAATCAATCGAGGCCAGCGTTGGCACGCAGAATTCCAGGCTGCGCCGCATCCCGATGCGTCGCGCACGGGCGGGATGGCAGCATGACCGATCAAACTCCGAAGTCGCCGTTCGCCCTAACCCGGCGCGCCGTGGTGGAGGGCTGCGCGGTGGCCGGGGCGTTGGGCGCCCTCGGCGTCCGGCCCGCGCCCGCCGTCGCCGCGCCGGGCGATCCCGCCCCGCAGTCCCTGCCGGTGCGGCTCACCGTCAACGGCCAGCCGCGCGATCTGGTCCTCGACACGCGCACCACCCTCCTCGATGCCCTGCGTGAGCACCTGGCGCTGACCGGCACCAAGAAGGGCTGCGACCACGGCCAATGCGGCGCCTGCACGGTGCTCATCGACGGGCGGCGGATCAATGCGTGCCTGACGCTCGCGGCGATGCATGAGGGTGATCAGGTCACCACGATTGAGGGCTTGGCCGACGGCGACACGCTCCACCCGATGCAGGCGGCCTTCCTGAAGCATGACGGTTTCCAGTGCGGCTACTGCACGCCGGGCCAGATCTGCTCGTCTGTGGGCATGCTGAGCGAGGCCAAGGCCGGCTGGCCGAGCCACGTCACCGAGGACGTCGCCGCGACGCCGACGCTCAGCGACGCCGAGATCCGCGAGCGGATGAGCGGCAACATCTGTCGCTGCAGCGCCTATCCGAACATCGTCGCGGCGATCCGCGACACCGCCGCCAGCAATCTGTGAGGGGGCGGAGATGAAGGCCTTCACCTACGAGCGTCCCGCGACCGTGCAGGAGGCCGCCAAGCTCGCGGCCGAGCGGCCGAACGCCAAGTTCATCGCCGGCGGAACCAACCTCCTCGACCTGATGAAGCTTCAGATCGAGACCCCGGCGACGCTGATCGACGTCAACCGGTTGCCGCTCGATAAGGTCGAGGCGACGGGGGAGGGCGGGCTGCGCGTCGGCGCGCTGGTGCGGAACTCCGACCTCGCCGCCGACCCGCGGGTCCGGAAAGACTACGCCGTGCTCGCGAAGGCCCTGCTGGCCGGCGCCTCGGGTCAGCTCCGCAACAAGGCGACGACCGCCGGCAACCTGCTCCAGCGGACGCGCTGCTACTACTTCTACGACACGGCCATGCCCTGCAATAAGCGCGAACCAGGCTCGGGCTGCGCGGCGATCGGCGGGTTCAACCGCATCATGGCGGTTTTGGGCGCCAGCGACTCCTGCATCGCCACCCATCCGTCCGACATGGCCGTGGCCATGCGCGCCCTCGATGCCACCGTCGAGACGATGGATCCGAACGGGCAGGCGCGGACGATCCCGATCGCCGACTTCCACCGGCTTCCCGGCGACACGCCGCAGATCGAGACAGACCTGCGGAAGGGCGAGATCATCACGGCCGTCACGCTGCCGAAGCCGGCGGCCGGCATGCACATCTACCGCAAGGTCCGCGACCGGGCGTCCTACGCCTTCGCAACCGTCTCGGTGGCCGCCGTGATCGCCGGCGCGGAGGGCGGCAAGCCCCAGGCGACGCGGCTGGCCTTCGGCGGCCTAGCGCACAAACCCTGGCGCGTCACCGAGGCCGAGACGGCCCTGGTGCAGACCGGCTCCGCCGATGCCGCGGCCGATGCGGTGCTGAAGGGCGCCCGCGGCTACGGCAGCAACGACTTCAAGATCCCCCTGACCCGGCGGACCCTGCGCGCCGTGGTGGCGCAGGCAACCCGCGCGTAGGCCCTCCGATCAAGGACCCTCCCATGGAGATGAACCAGCCGATCGGGCGGACGCCCCTCGACGACCGTCCCGACGGGCTCGTCGGCAAGCCCCTCGACCGGGTCGAGGGCAAACTCAAGGTCACGGGCCACGCGCCCTACGCCTACGAGACGCGGGTGCTGAAGGACCCCGCGTACGGGTTCGTCGTGGCGGCGACCGTCGCGGCCGGCACGATCCGGTCGATCGATGCCGAGGCCGCCCGCAAGGCGCCCGGCGCGATCCTCGTCATGACCCACGAGAACGTGCCCGAGCAGGGTGAGAAGAAGGAGCAGGTCTGGCCGCAGCTCCAGGGCCGGGAGGTCAAGTTCTACGGCCAGCCCGTCGCCTTCGTGGTGGCCGAGACCTTCGAGCAGGCGCGGGCCGCAGCCATGCTGGTGAAGGTCCGCTACGATGCCGCCAAGCCCAAGGGGCTGCTCAGGGACAACTTGGCCGCGGCCTACGAACCGAAGCCGGTCAACTCGCCCCCGGATTCGAAGCTCGGCGACTTCGACGCGGCCTTCGCGGACGCACCCGTGAAGCTCGACGTGGAATACGTGACCCCGAACCAGATCCACGCGCAGATGGAGCCGCACGCCACCATCGCGTCGTGGGAGGGCGACGGGGTGGTGCTCCACACCGCCAACCAGATGCCGAACCGAGGTCAGAAGGCCCTCGGCTCGGTGCTCAAGCTGCCGCCCGAGAAGGTGCGGATCGTCAGTCCCTATATCGGCGGCGGCTTCGGCGCGAAGCTGCAGGTTCAGCCGGAGGCCACGCTTGCGATCCTGGCCTCGAAACTGATCCAGCGGCCGGTCAAGGTCGCGCTGACCCGCCAGCAGGAGTTCCACGTCGCCACCCATCGCACCGACACGATCCAGCGGATCCGGCTCGGCGCCGACACGGATGGACGGCTCACCGCGATCAGCCACGAATCATGGTCGGACACGGCGGACGGCGACGGCTTCTTCGAGACCTCCGCCAACGTCACCCGCTCGCTCTACGCGGCACAGAACCGCGTCACGCGTCACCGGCTCGTGAACCTGAACATGCCCATCGCCTCGTCGATGCGCGCCCCCGGGGAGGCCGTCGGGCAGCTCGCCTTCGAGTGCGCCATGGACGAGCTGGCCGAGCACCTGAAGATCGACCCGATCGAATTGCGTGTGCGCAACGAGCCCGCCGAGGACCCCGAGAAGAAGGTGCCGTTCTCGACCCGCCAACTCGTCCCCTGCATGCGCGAGGGCGCACGCCTGTTCGGCTGGGACAAGCGGCAGGCGGCGGGCAGCCGGCGTGAGGGCAGCTGGCTCGTGGGCCTCGGCATGTCGGCCGCCGCTCGCCTCAACCCGTTGATGCCGTCCTCCGCCAAGGTGCGGCTCGGGCCGGATGGTGTGCTGGTGGTGCGGATGGCGATGACCGACCCGGGCACGGGCACCTACACGATCCTGATGCAGATCGCCGGCGAGATGCTCGGCCTGCCGCCGGGGCGCGTGCGGATCGAGATGGGCGATACGGACTTCCCGTATGCGTCGGGCTCCGGCGGTTCGTTCGGGGCAGCCTCGGCGGGGTCGGCCCTGTACGTCGCCTGCGACACCCTCCGTCGGGCACTGCTCAAGGCCGGGGATCTGAACCCCGACGGCGCCGTCTTCCGCGACGGCTCCGTGACCTCCGGCAACCGGACGGAGGCACTCACCGATCTGGCGCGATCCGGCCTGGAGGCCTCGGGCGAGATCAAGCCCGGCGAGATGAAGCAGAAGTTCTCGCAATACTCGTACGGCGCGCATTTCGCCGAGGTCGGCGTCGATGTGGATACCGGCGAGATCCGGCTGCGGCGGATGCTCGGGGTCTTCACCGGCGGGCGCATCCTCAATCCCAAGACCGCGCGCAGCCAAGCGATCGGCGGCATGACCTTCGGGGTCGGCGCGGCCCTGATGGAGGATGCCGTGGTCGATCAGCGATACAGCTACTTCGTCAATCACGACATGGCCGAATACCATGTTCCGGTCCATGCCGATCTCCCGGAAATCGACGCGGTGTTCCTGCCCGAACTCGACGACAAGGCGAATCCGCTCAAGAGCAAGGGACTCGGGGAACTCGGCATCTGCGGCGCCGGCGCCGCGCTCGCCAACGCCGTCCACAATGCCACCGGCATCCGCGTGCGCGACTATCCGCTGACGCTCGACAAGATGCTCAAGGGCTTTGAGGAGCAGGAGGGGCAGGCGCAGCGGCGGACTTGAGGCCTGCGGGTTGGCGCATCGAGAATCGTCGGCCCCGGACCTCCTCATCGCCGCCGCGCGGGCGACCGTGTCCGGACGCGCGCTTCTGGGGACGGATGCCGCCTTGGGAAGCCGTTGGGGCGCCCCGGGCGTCGTCCGCATTGAAAACGGCGGCGTTCGCAAGCATATCGCCCCCGCATTTTCCCCCATGCGGAGGCATCACCCGTGAGCGAGACGATCGAGCGGCACGAATTCGGGGCGGAGGTAGGCCGACTCCTCGACCTCGTCGTGCACGCTCTCTATTCCGACCGCGAGATCTTCCTGCGCGAACTCGTCGCCAACGCCGCCGACGCCATGGATCGGCGTCGGTTCGAGGCCCTGACCTCGGCGGCGAGCGCCCTGCCGCCGGACGCCAAGGTCCGCATCGCCCCCGACAAGGAGGCGCGGACCCTGACCGTCTCGGATGCCGGCATCGGCATGACCAAGGAGGATCTCGCCACCAACCTCGGCACCATCGCGCGCTCGGGCACGCGGGCATTCTCGCAGACGCTGGAATCCGCCAAGGCCGAGGACCGCCCGAGCCTGATCGGCCAGTTCGGCGTGGGCTTCTACTCGGCCTTCATGGTGGCCGACCGGGTCACCGTCACGTCGCGCCGCGCCGGCAGCGACGAGGCCTGGGCCTGGGCCTCGGAGGGCCAGGGCAGCTACACCCTGGAGCCGGCGACCCGCGCGGAGCCCGGTACCGACATCGTCCTGCACCTCAAGGAGGATGCCGACGAGTATCTGGAGCCCTACCGGCTCGATCACCTCGTGCGGAAATGGGCGGACTTCATCACCGTGCCGATCGCCGTCGTGCGCGACGGCAAGGACGAATCGGCCAACCAGGGCACCGCGCTCTGGCGCAAGGCGAAGTCCGAAGTGACCGAGGAGCAGTACGAGGAGTTCTACCGCTCCGTCGGCATGAACTTCGACAAGCCCTGGGCGACGCTGCATTGGCGTGCGGAGGGGCAGCTCGAATTCTCTGCGCTGCTGTTCATCCCCGGTTCCAAGCCGTTCCAGGCCCTCGACAACGACCGCCAGAGCAAGGTCCGGCTGCATGTCCGGCGGATGTTCATCACCGACGAGGCCGAGCTGCTGCCGCCGTGGCTGCGCTTCGTCCAGGGCGTGGTCGATACCGAGGATCTGCCGCTCAACGTCTCCCGCGAGATGCTGCAATCGACGCCCGCCCTGGCGCGGATCCGCCGGGCGGTCACCGGCCGCGTCGTGTCGGAACTGACCAGCCGCGCCAAGGATGCCGAAGGATACCAGCCGTTCTGGGAGAATTTCGGCGCTGTCCTGAAGGAGGGCATCTACGAGGATTTCGCGCGCCGGGGCGAGATCGCGCCGCTCCTGCGCTTCCGCTCATCGTCGGTGGAGGGCTGGACGTCGCTGCCCGAGTACGTGTCCCGGATGAAGGACGGCCAGGAAGCGATCTACTACCTCGTCGCCGACGATGCCGAGGCGCTGACATCGTCGCCCCAGCTCGAGGGCTTCAAGGCGCGCGGTCTGGAGGTGCTCCTGCTCTCCGACCACGTCGACGCCTTCTGGCCGGACCAGCTCGGCACCTTCGAGGAGAAGCCCCTCCGCTCGATCACGAAGGGCGGCCTCGACCTGTCGAAGTTCGCCCTCGAGGGCGAGCAGCCGGAGGCGCCGGAGGGCATCGACGCGTTCGTGGCGGCCGTGAAGGCGGCGCTCGGCACCGAGGTCTCTGACGTGCGCGTCACCGATCGGCTGGTCGATTCGGCCGTCGTCCTGTCGGCCGGCACGGGCGGACCTGACCTGCAGATGCAACGGCTCATGCGCCGGGCCGGTCGGGCCGGCGCCGGCCAGCCTGTCCTGGAAATCAACCCGCGTCACCCGCTGATTCGCGCCCTCGCCGCGGCGCCCGAATCGGATCTGGCGCAGGCCGCCGGCACGCTGCTCGACCTCGCCCGCATCCAGGATGGCGACAGCCCGCGCGACCCGGCGGCCTTCGCCCGGACGGTGGCGGCGGCCCTGGCGGCGGCGCACGGCGCGTAGGACTACGGAGACACGCGCCGTGCGACTGCGCGCTGCGTGTGTCTCCACACACATCCAAGCCGGACGATTGCAGGTTCGGTTGATCATTCGGAAATGGTAGAGCCATAACTTCGCCACCGGTTGGGCTCATTGCCCGGCCGATGGCGCGGGCGCGGTGGGGGCCGCAGGCGTCTGAGCCGATCCCTCTCGTGCGCGCTTCCAGCGCGCCTCACGGACGCTGCATGAACCCGGTCGAGGCTGAAGCCGGCAACGGACAGGCGGTCGCGGCGGCGCGGACCCGGGCGCATGCGCGGGCGTACCGCCACAGCGACCGCGTCCGCACGATGCGACGCCTGATTCCCGTGGCCGCCGGCGGCTCGGTGGCGCTGCTTCTGGCCTACCTGTTCAATCCGTTCGCGGCTCGGCTGCCGGACGTCTCGGTCGGTCCGGTGACGCTGGCGGGCTCGAAGGTCCGGATGGAGAACCCCCGTCTGGCCGGCTTCCGTCAGGGCACGCGCGGCTACGAGGTCACGGCGGATGCCGCCCTGCAGGACGTCCGCAAGCCGAGCCAGATCGAACTGCAGCAGATGCGCGGCCACATCGCCACCGACGACCAGGGCGGTATCGCACGCATCTCGGCCGCCTCCGGCCTGTTCGATACCGCCCGCGAGGCCCTCGACCTGAAGGACGATATCCGGATCTGGACCGACAAGGGCGAAGAGGCGCGCCTGCGCTCGGCTGCCGTGGCATTCAAAACCGGTGCTATCAGTTCGCAGGAGCCCGTCACCGTGTCGAGCCCGCGGGCCACGGTGAATGCCGACACGCTGGACGTGGTCGAGAGCGGCAAGCGGATTTCCTTCGTGGGCAACGTGCACGTGGTCATCGTGAACGAGGATCCGGCGGAGAAGGCGACGGGCCGCATCCTGACCTCGGATGCCGAAGCCGCGGACGGCCGCCGATGAGCGCCCACCGCATCCTCGGCGCGGCCTTCGCGGCCGGTCTGGTTCTCGCCGGCCCGGCCCTGGCCGAGAAGCCGGCGCGCAAGGACTCGCCCTTCGGCAATATCGGCGGCAGCGGCAAAGACCCGATCAAGATCGACGCCGACCGGCTCGACGTGTTCGACCGGGAGAACAAGGCGGTGTTCGCCGGTAACGTCGTGGCCGTGCAGGGCGACAGCACGATCCGCTGCTCGACCATGACGGTGACCTACAAGCGCGGCAAGGACGGACCCGGCAAAGGTACCAAGGCCGAGGGGGTCAAGGCCGAGGCGAAGGACGACGGTGCGGATTCGGCGCCGCCCCGGAATCCGGCCGAGAACGGCATCCAGAAGGTGGATTGCGCCGGCCCGGTGACGGTGGTGCAGAAGGATCAGGTCGCCACCGGCGACCACGCGGTGTTCGACCAGGATGCCAAGCGGATCGTGCTCACCGGCAACGTCGTCCTGAGCCAGTGCCAGAACGTCACCCGCGGACAGCGGCTGGTCTACGACATGAACACCGGTCGGGCGAACATGGACCCGGTGGCGGGGGGCCGTGTCTCGGCCCTGTTCGTGCCTGGCGATAAGGCGGACGCCAAGGACGGCAAGGCGAAGGGCTGCGCGCAGCCGCCACCCAGGCCGAAGGCGCAGGTCGATTGAGCGGCGCCGTGGCGTTCCAGGCAGGCCCGCAGGAGCCGGCGGGCCGCACGGGTTGGCTCGGCCGTCTGTTCGGCCGGCGGGCGCGGCAACCGGACGGCGCCGCCTCCGAGGCCGACGGCTGGTCCGCGGCCGAGGAGGGCGGACTCGGGATCCTTAGCGTGCGCGGCCTGCGCAAGAGCTACGGCGCCCGCACGGTGGTCCACGAGGCCGGCTTGACGGTCCGCACCGGCGAGGCCGTGGGGCTGCTGGGGCCGAACGGCGCCGGGAAGACGACGATCTTCTACATGATCACCGGGCTCGTGGCGGCCGACCGCGGCCACATCACCCTGGACGGTCTGCCGATCACCCACCTGCCCATGTACCAGCGGGCGCGGCTCGGCATCGGCTACCTGCCCCAGGAGGCCTCGATCTTCCGGGGCCTCTCCGTCGAGGACAACATCCGCGCGGTGCTAGAGGTGGTCGAGCCCGACCGGAAGGCGCGGGCGCGCAAGCTCGATTCGCTGCTGGAGGAGTTCGACATCGCGCGCCTGCGCAAGGCGCCCTCGATCGCCCTCTCGGGCGGCGAGCGGCGGCGCTGTGAGATCGCCCGCGCGCTCGCCTCCTCGCCGACCTTCATGCTGCTGGACGAGCCCTTCGCGGGCATCGACCCGATCGCGGTGGGCGACATCCAGGATTTAGTGAAGCACCTGAAGCAGCGCGGCATCGGCGTACTGATCACCGACCACAACGTCCGCGAGACGCTGGGCCTGATCGACCGCGCCTACATCGCCCATTCCGGCCGAATCCTCACCGAGGGCACGCCCGAGGAGATCGTGGCGAACCCGGATGCGCGGCGGCTCTACCTCGGCGAGGACTTCCGCCTCTAGCCACGCCGCCGTCGCCGCGCCCGCGGYGACGGGGCCGTAGACCGCTCACCCCTTCCAGTTCTTGAGCGCCGCGAACGGGCTGTCCGCGCCCGCCGGCTTCTCCGGGTTCAGCACCGGCTCCACCTGGGCGATCGCGTCCGACATCGAGAAGGCCGAGCCGCTCTGGAGCCGGCCGCCGGCCGCGTCGCGGTGGCCGCCGCCGCGGAACAGGCGGGCGCCGTCGAGCGCCGTGCCGTCGTTGGACCGGAACGACAGCGTGCCCATCCGCTGGACGTTGACCACGCGCTTCGCCCGGCCCGCATCCATGATCAGGTCGGAGACCCGCTGGAACGTGCCCGAATCGAGGGCGAAGGACAGGAGCGTGCCGTCCTTCAGCGGACGGAACAGGGAATCCGACCGGGCGAGCGCCCGGGCGAGGCGCATGCGCGTCGTCAGCGCCGGGTCGTCGTCCGGCGCGTCGCGCAGCAGGGCGTCGACCACGCCGGTGCGGATCTCCGGGGCGCGGCGCTCCAGCTCGGCCGGGCTCGCCCCGTCCCGCAGGGCGGCGGCCGCCGCGAGGAGGATGTCGGAGACGAACCGGTCGTGCCAGGGATGGCCGACCGGCACGTAGCTCGACACGACCTCCCAGAACATCTCGTCCAGGGCGAGGCCGCCGCGGAAGGCGGGGTTCTCCTTGCGCCACAGGTCGACGGCATCGACCGCGGACAGCAGGCACGAAAGGTCGATCTCGGGCTCGCGGTCCGCGAACAGCGACCGGTGGTCGAAGGACATCCGCGTGGCGCAGATGTCGTCCTCGATCAGCACGGCGATCTCCGGATCGCCCAGGTCGATCCGATGGAGCGCCGGGCGGTTGGCGTCCGCGGTCGCCTCCAGGCCCAACCGGCGCATCTGGTCGAGGGACGAGGCGTGATGATCGAGGACCACGAGGCGATGCTTCTGCCCGTCCTCACGGCGCCGGTTCATCGCGGCGAACTTCTTCAGGCCCGCGATCGTCTGCTCCTCCAGGCCGAGGTCGGTCATCAGCAGGATCTCGCTCTCGGCCGCGCGGCCGAAGCGCTTGATCTCGTCCTCGAACACCGGGCCGACATCGCTGTAGCGGGGCACGTGGACGA
Organism: Methylobacterium sp. P3_A11; assembly: GCF_056403155.1. Lineage (NCBI taxonomy): Bacteria > Pseudomonadati > Pseudomonadota > Alphaproteobacteria > Hyphomicrobiales > Methylobacteriaceae > Methylobacterium > Methylobacterium sp. P3_A11. The sequence goes on along the minus strand of NZ_JBFUGA010000022.1, from coordinate 52,985 downwards.
CGCGCTCGACCGTCGCGCAGGCCGCGGCGACCGTGGAGGCCCCGTAGCCGTCGAGGTCGTGGTGGGTGATCTGGATCAGGCGCAACGGGCGGACTCGAAAGGTGACGAAGCGGGCGGTCTACGACGCCCGGCGCCGGGAGGCGAGGGGCGAAAGCCCTTCCGTCCGGCGGCGTTCGGTGCAGAATGCGCCCGGCCGTCACGAGTCGCGAAGGACCGGCCGGCCGCGGAGACCCCGAAGGGGCCCGTCTCACGGGGAGGACACGATGGCCCTGGCCGCAACGCCGCGCGTGCGCCGCATCCAGACGATCTCGCTCGCCCTCCTCGTGACGGCGGGCGTCGTGAACTACGTCGACCGGGCCACCCTGGCGGTGGCCAACCCGCTGATCCGGGAGGATCTCGGCCTCTCGATCCCCGAAATGGGATTGCTGCTCTCGGCCTTCCTCTGGGCCTACGCCTTCGCCCAGCTGCCCGCCGGCGTGCTCGCCGACCGGCTCGGACCGCGCCTGACGCTAACGCTCGGCCTGACCTGCTGGTCGTTCGGCCAGATACTCGGCGGCGCGGTGACGTCGTTCTGGCAGTTCGTCAGCGCGCGGATCGTGCTCGGGATCGGCGAGGCGCCGCATTTTCCGACCTGCGCCCGGGTCTCCCGCGACTGGTTCAACATCCGCCAGCGCGGCACCGCCACCGGGATCTGGAACTGCGCCTCCTCGCTCGGGACCTTCCTCGCCCTGCCGCTGCTCACCTTCCTGATGGTGAGCTTCGGCTGGCGGGCGATGTTCGTGATCATGGGCGGGGTCGGGTTGGTGCTCGCCGCGATCGTCTATGGGGTCTTCCGCAACCCGCGCGAGACCGACCTGACGCCGGGGGAACGCGCGTTCCTGGAAGAGGGCGATGCTCCGAATGCCAGCCGCCCGGTCACCTGGAGCGCGTGGCGCCGGCTCTTCGGCTTCCGGACCAGCTGGGGAATGATCGTCGGCTATTTCGGCTGCATCTACATGACCTGGCTCTACACCGCGTGGCTGCCGAGCTACCTCGAGATCGAGCGGCACTTCACCCTGCAGAAGACCGGCCTCGTCGGCTCGATCCCCTTCGCCTTCGGGGTCCTGGGCGGGATCCTGGGCGGCCGCGTGGTCGACATGCTGGTCCGCCGGGGCGTCGATCCGATACGCAGCCGCAAGATCCCGATGGTCGCCTCCCTGGTGGCGACCGCCGCCTGCACGGTGGTGGCGGCCCTGACGCCGAGCGACACCCTCGCCGTCGCCTGCATCTCGGCCTCGCTCTTCCTCGTCTACGTGAGTTCGTCCTCGGCCTGGGCGATGGCCTCCGTGGCGGCACCGGCGAGCTGCACGGCGTCCCTGGGCGCCATGCAGAATTTCGGCGGCTACATCGGCGGCGCCCTGGCGCCGACCGTGACGGGCTTCATCGTCGGCGGAACGGGCCATTTCTCGATGGCGTTCATCACCGGAGCGGTGATCGCCCTGGTGGCGGCGCTCGGCTACTGGACGCTGATCCAGGAACCCATCGCCGACGAAGTGCCCGCCGATCCGCCAGTCGGCGCGCTCGGGGCCGCACGATAGGCAGGCCGACGACCTCAGGTCGCGTCACCCACGCAGGTTCGGCGCGGCCAGGATCAGGTCCCGGAGATGCGTGCGGGCGGTGAAGCTGTCGCGCATCAGGTCCACGAAGGTGGCGGCCGGTCCGTCCCAGTCGTGGCGCGCCGCGTGCGCCCGCGCGGCGCCCGCGTCGAACGGCAACCGTCCCTCGATCGCCGCCCCCATCAGGCCGGCGAGGCGGTCCAGCCGATCGGGCGCGTCCGGATCGAAGTAGCTCGCCGCGCTGCCGCCGGCCTCCGGGATGGCCGTGAGGCTCAAGGCGATCACCGGCGTTCCGCGGGCGAGGCTGTCGAGGACCGGGATCCCCCAGCCCTCGCCGCGGCTCGGGAAGACCAGGGCGGCCCGGGCGTAGAGGTCGGAGAGGCCCCGGTCGTCGATGCCGGCGATGTGGACCGCGTCCGGCGTCCGGGCGAGGCGGTCGAGCGTCTCGGGCCGCTCGCCGTCGCCCTTGCCGACCACGATCAGCCGGGCCGCGCCCGCGGGCAGCCGCGCGAAGGCATCGAGGACGAGGCCGAGATTCTTGCGCGGCTCCTGACGGCCGGCCGTCAGCAGGTACGGGCGCCCGTCCGCGAGCGGCGTCCGCTCCGTGACCGCCTGCGGCGGGGTCGAGCCGCAGCGCACCTCGGCGATGCGGTCGCGTTCGATGCCGTAGACCTTGGCGATGGAGTCGCGGCTGTAGTCCGAGATGGTCAGCACCAGCTTGGCGCGCCGCGTCGAGGGTCGGGTCAGGATCTTGTTCCGCCAGCGCATCGACCGGGGGAAGAACTCGGGGTGCGTCTCGAACAGGATGTCGTGGACCACAACTACCTGGCGGTCGCCCGGCACCAGCGGCAGCGCGATGGAGGTGGTGAGCAGCGTGTCCAGCCGGTCCCGCAGGAACAGCCACGGCCAGACCAGGGTCAGCCGCACGGTCGCGGGAACCCGCGGCAGCCGCCGATGCTCGATGTTGTCCCCCGAGACAAGGCGGGCGCAGGCTTTCGGATCGCCGGAATAGACCACGTAGGTGGCGTCCCGGTGTCGCGCTGCGGCGCGCCCGATGATGTTCACGAGCCAGGTCCGGCCGCCCTGCGACTTGCCGGTGAGCACGTGCGCGTCGATGCCGATGCGAAGCATGTTACGGGCTCCTGTAGGCGCCGAAGGTCGGGACCTCACCGGGGGCGTAGGCCCGGCCGGCAATGTCGCGGGTGGCGCCGAGCGGGATGCCGGCGCGGGCAGGGGACGCGGTCAGCGCGAGGCCGCCGGCCAGGGGGCTCGCGGGAGCGCGGAAGGCGGGCGTGCCGATGAGGTCGGGACCCTGGCCGTCGAGCGGCAGGCTCGCGCCGTCGCGGGTGGTCTGCGTGCCCCAGCGGTAGAGCGGGGCGCCGACGGCGCTGCCGAGGAAGTTCGGGCCGATTGCGTTGTCGTTGTCGGTGGTGGTCGCCTCGACCACGATTGCGGCGACGTTCGGCCGGGTCGCGGAGGCGATGTTGTTGAGCACCCGGTTGTTCGACGTCCGGTCGATCCGCTTGGTTTAGTCGGAGGCCAGCACGATCTCGCCGCGATAGACGTGCTTGCCGCCGGAATCGCGCATGTTTCCGGTGGTGGTGTTGTTCACCACCGTGTTGGAGCCAGCGTCGAACAGGTTGATCCCGGCGCCGTCATTGTCGGCCGCGACGTTGAACGCGACGATGTTGCCGTCGCACCACTGGTCGATCTGGATGCCGTTGCCGTCCTGGCCGGTCGTCTCCTTCTGGCCGGTGACGATGTTGTATCGGATGGTGTTGCGGTCGCCGGCGTCCTGTGCGGCATCCTTGGCGAAAACATGGATGCCGGATGTGTCCGATATTCCCACGCCGTTGCCCGAGACGCGGTTGCCCTCGACCACGTAGCCGGAGCCGTTGATCTCCATCCCGTGGATGCCGTTGCCGGTCACGGTGTTGTCGAGGATGTAGCTCGGCTCCTCCTGCGGCGCGTTGATCACGTCGACGGCTACGCCGTGGGTCTGGTTGTCGGCGAGCGTGTTGCCGGTGATCCGGTGTCCCGCTCCCGATCCGTCGCCGATCCAGATGCCGAGGCCGGACCGGGACACCGTCGAGCCCGCCACCGTGACGTGGCTCGATCCCCGGCGGATGATGAAGCCGGAATTCACGGCACCCTGCACGGTCAAGCGCGTGACGGTGACGTAGGCGGCGTTCTCGAACACCACCGAGTTGGACAGGCGCGGCTGCGTGCCGGGTTCGGCCGCAACCGTCATGGGCGCCGCCGCGGTTCCGCGTGACCCGACGAACACGACGTCGCCGTAGCTGCCGCCGCGGATGAGGACGATCGAGCCGGGACCGAGCGTGGCGAAGGGTACGTCGGCGAGGCGCGCCACCGTGGTGTAGCCGGGCTTCGTGCCGCCGGCGGGATCGACCAGGATGTTCTGCTGAACCTGCGCGTCGGCAGGCCCGCAGGCGGCCAGGACCGGGAGGATCATCGTAACCAGGGCGCCGCCGAGGACCGTGCGGGACCGCCTCATGCTGCGAGCGCCCGAGCGATGGCGAGGCGCTTGCGCCGCTGGAACAGACGGCGCCACACGGTGCGGCCGGCCTCGGGGCTGATCCGCGTCAGCGCGGGCCGCCATCTGCCAGCCTGGCAGAAGGGCCTGCGGCATCGCGAGGTCGGCCACCCGGTGCCGCGCCGCCGCGCCGAGCGGCGGCGGCCCGACCAGACCGAGCCGGCCGAGATCGACGACGAGATCCGGGCGCTTGCGGTACCACAGCACCAGGGCCGCACCTTCGCGCTCGGCGATCCGCAGATAGGCCGCCGCGTCGAGGAGGTGGTGGTGATAGCCCCGGGCCTCGGGGGCGTAGAACAGGCGCATGCCGCGCCGGGCCAGCCGCTCGCCCAGCTCGATATCCTCGTGCCAGAACAGCTTCGGCTCGAAGCCCCCGGCCTCCTGCAGGAAGCGCCGGTCGACGCTGACGTTGCAGGTCAGGAATGCGTCCCAGCCGACCGCGTCGCGGCCCGCCAGGGCATCGTAGGAGGCGTCGTGGTGGAGCGCCGAGAACGGCGAGAACGGCAGGGCCGGGTCGATGGTCATCCGCCCGAGGATCGCGGTCTCCCGTCCCCCCGCCGCGCATGGGCGAGGCGGTGCGCCTCGACGAGGCTCGGCACCGGGATGGTGTCGTCGTTGACGATCAGAAGGCGCTCGCCCCGCGCGGCCGCGATGGCGCGGTTGCGGGCCGCGTTGGCCCCGGCATTCTCCTGGCGGAGATGCACCACGGGGACCCGGGCCGTGGCGACGGCGCCGCTGACGACCGTGCCGGTGTGGTCGGTCGAGCCGTCGTCGCAGATCACGATCTCGAGGGGCGCCTCCGTCTGCTGCCCGTCGAAGGCCCGGAGGCACAGGCGCAGCGTGTCGGCGCGGCTGTAGGTCGGGATGATGACCGAGAGCACGGGTCCATCGCTCATGACGAGGCTTCCGGAAGCGGGAGGGGGAGGGGATCGGTTGGGACGCGGCGCAGGCACAGCCACCCGGCGAGGGCGGCCGAGAGGGCCGCGACGGCGGGCACCGTCACGGGTGCCAGGACGGCGGGTCCGGCCGCCCAGGCGAGGGCGGTGAGGAGGCCCGGCGCCGCGAGCGTCGGGAGGTCGGCCAGGGTCAGCGGCGGTCCAGCCTCCCGCCAGAAGGCGTGGGCCAGGACGAGGAGCATCGCGGTCTCGGTGAGCAAAGCGGCGAGGCCCGCGCCGAGCAGGGGATCCCAGGGGATCAGCAGCGCGCAGGCGAGGAGGTTGGTGGCGCAGGCCGCCGCGCTCCCGCGTACCGCGACGCCGGTCCGACCTAGCGGGACGAGGCCCGCGAACAAGATGGTGGCGGCGATCAGCAGGACGCTCATCCCGACGGCGATGCGGAGCACCGGGATGGCGCCGGAGAAATCCGGCCCGAAGACGAGGCGCATGAGCGGGTCGGCGAGGGCGCAGGCCGCCACCGCACCCGCGCCGGATGCGGCCAGGATCGGAACCAGCGCGGCGCGCACCCGGGCGCGCAGCGCGGCCGTGTCGGCCGGGGACCGTCCGTCGGCCAGGGAGCCGACGGCTCGACCGAAGACCGGCACGAGCGGCGTGCACAGGGTGATCGCCACCGCGGCCCCCAATTCGAAGAACCGGAAGCCGGCCGTGAACTGGCCGAGTTCGGCCGCGCCCGCAAAGGCGGCCAGCATCATCAGGCTGATCCGGCCGTTCAGCGATCCGAGGCCCGTCCGGCCCCGCCGCCTTCACACGCGCCGCGGGCGCGACACGTCCAGAGGAGCCTGAGGCATGGTCACGGTCGAACAGCGGCTGTTCCGGGAGATGGGAGCCGGAGGCTATTCCCGGCACGATCACCGGATGGAGTACATCGTGGGCGTCAACGCCCTGCTCCGGCCGGACATGCGGGTCATGGAGTTCGGCGCCGGGCGTGGGAAGTGGAGCGATGACCCGGTCCCATTGCGGTGGCACCTCGGGGACTTCCGGGGGCGCTTCGCCCAGGTCGTGGCCTGCGACGTCGACGAGGCGGTCCTGGGCAACAGGTCTGCCGACGAGGTCAGGCTGATCGGTCACGACGGGGTGCTGCCATTTCCGGACGGGAGCTTCGACCTGATCTCGGCCTTCTCGGTCCTCGAGTATATCGAGCATCCCGAGGTCACCGCGACGGAACTCGGCCGGGTTCTCGCGCCGGGCGGCTGGCTGTACGCCGGGACGCCCAATCGCGGGGGCTATGTCGGGATCGGGGCGCGGCTCGTCCCGAAGCGGCTGCACGCCCGAGTGATGCGCCTCGTCGAGCCGCGGCGGGTCGAGATCGACTCGTTCGTGCCGCTCTACACGATGAACACGGAGGCGACGCGGAAGCGGCTTTTCCCAACTGATCGGTTCGAACACCTCACCTACAGTTTCGACGGGCAGCCGTTCTATCATGGCGAGAACATCGTCCTGGGCAAGTTCTGGGAGCTTCTGTTCCGGCCGACGCAGGGGCCTCTCAAGGGCTACCACAGGGTGTTCATTCGCAAGCGGCCGTGACGGGCCGGTCGATCAGAGGCGAAGACTGCGCAGGTGGCCGGAAAATCTGCGCATGACCTCGGCCTTGCGGGCAAGATCGGGCTGACCGCCCAGCCGGGCCGCCAGCCCATAGGCCAGGGCTCGCAGGATGAAGCAGAGCCGCAGCGGACCTGAGAAGAAGGCGGGCGACGACAGGGTCCGGCCGGCGTTGCGCAGGCTGTAGATGGCGGCCAGCCCGTCGAGCCAGCGGGCCGAGCGGATGCTTCCGGAACCGCCCTGGAGATGGACCACAGCGATCCCCGCACAGTAGGCGACCCGCCAGCCGGCATCGCGCAGCCGGCAGCCCCAATCGACGTCCTCTCCGTAGAGGAACATCGGGCTCCCCAGCCCGCCGATGGCATCGATCGCCGACCGGCGCAGGAGCAGGCAGGCGCCGCAGAGCCAAGTCCACCTCCACCGCGGCCCTGCCGCGGGGCTGACGGCTCGCGAGGTAGAGGCCGCGCAGGCCGAGGCGCCCGGAAAGGCCGGCGGTGTGGACCAGGATCGAGAGCGGGCGCGGCTCGTAGCTGGCATCGCCGACCTGGTGCGCCCCGTCCGGGAAGATCAGCCGCGGGCCGACCGCCCCGACATCCGGGTGCGCGTCGAGATGGGCGAGCAGGTCGGATAGGGCTCCCGGGTCACGCAGGAACGCGTCGGGGTTGAGGAGCAGGATCGCGGCGCCGCGCGCGTGATCCAGGGCGACGGCGTTGCCGCCCGCAAAGCCGTGATTGGTCCGCTCGGCGATCACCCGCACCCAGGGGAAGGCAATGGCCATGCGCTCCGGCGTGCCGTCGTTCGAGGCGTTGTCGACGAGGATCACCTCGTAGGGGCGGTCGATCCGGCTCGCCGCCAGGCACTGCAGGCAGGTCTCGATGTCCCGGCCGGCATTGTAGGTGACGATCAGGACGCTGAGGCCGACGGCGCTCATGCTCGGACTCCGCGGGATTTGACGGAAAGGCGCGCTCCAAAGAACGCTGCCTTCCAGGTGCTGCCGGGGGGGTGGGGGCGTCTCCGCTCCTGAAGGGTTTGGACGGTCGCGCGTCTCCATCGGAAGGCGCTGGCTCCTCGGCTCCCGCGCCTCCCTTTGCGGGGGAGGGTGGCCCCCGAAGGCAGTCGGGAGAGGGAAGCGACGGTGGACGACAAGGCGCCGACCTTCATGACGGTCGCGCCTCTGGCGGCCGCCTCCGGCGACAGGCCCGCGACCTTGATGCCGTTCTTGCCGGGCAGCGAGATCCGGCCGTCCGGCCGGACGATCACGGAACGGTTGAATTCGGGATGCGTGCGGAAATCGACGTCGAACTCGTCGTTCGGGTTCAATCGATAGGTCGGCTGAACGACGCTGGAATCGATCAGGAAGGAGACTTCGAAGTTGTCGCCGACATTCAGTCGGTAATTCGCGAGGCCGAGGCGCATGGTGCGTCCGGCCTCCTCCTGTGCGGCGGCGACCACCGTGGCCGGCAGGCCTTCTTGGATCGAGCCCGTCTGCGTCACGTCCGGCACTTCGCGCCCGGACATCCGCGGGGGGGCTCGACATGCAACCGGCGAGGAGCGGCGCGCAGGCGAGAAGCGTCAGGACGGTCCGAGCACTGCCGGATGGGCGTGCGGCCAGGCGCGGTGATGCGCTGAGGAACGCAAACAGGGAAAACGCCATCGACTTCAGCCGCATCCTGCTCGACTGCGCTCGTCCGATAACAACTCGTGATCGAACCGAGCACCACGATACAATCGCGAAGCTTGGTTAACGAGCCTTGAACCCGGCCTGTTGAAACTCTATCAGAAGTTGTGAACGGCACGCTGTGGCAAAGTGCGGAGCGCGGGATCCGTCGCCGCCTCTGCCACGCTGGGCGAAGGCCGCCCGGCCTTGAGCGCGGTCAGTGCGGACCGGCAGATCCAGCGTCTCTCCGAAGGCCACCCAGACGATGAACGCGGCCGACCGAAGCGGAACGCATCCTGTTCAACGCTGCACGCCGCCGGATCAAGTCTGTAAACATTCGAACGCTTGCCCGAATTTAGAAATCCGATCTATAATTTGGGAGTTTAGGCGCGCGTTTCACGATTCATAAATCGGCGAGACGATCGCTGACGGCAATATCCGTCTTGCGGGAGGCGCACGACATGTCAGGTGTGAGGCCGGATCTGTTCTCCCGCCTGCACGATGACCTCGAGGCCGTGTTTCGGGAAGATCTTGAGGAGGCGGTGGTCGATCCGGCGCGATGGCAGGATTTGGCCGAGCGGACCGTTCGGGCGTCCGGCAGCGAGGGCGCTCTTCTGCTGCGTTCCGACCGTATGGGCATCGAATCCCTCTGCACTGCCTCCCTCGCCGAAGCATCGCGCCGTTACTTCGACGAGGGCTGGCACCGCGACGACTATCGCCTCCGCGGCCTGCCGTACATGCAGGCGCGCGGCATCACGGTGGATCAGGATTTCACCTCGCCCGAGGAAGTGGCGCGCCTGCCTTTCTACCAGGATCTGCTCGCCTCCCACCGTCTGCGCTGGTTCGCCGGGATCGGCTTCGCGGTGAAGGGGCGGCTGTGGTGCCTGTCCCTGCAGAGGACGTCGGCGCAGGGACCTTACGAACTGCATGAACAGAGCCGCCTCGCGACCCTGTCACCGTTGTTCCGGCGCGCGGCTCTATTGACGGCCATGGTCGAGAAGGCCCGTCTCGCCGGGATGACGCAGGCTTTCGAACTGATCGAACGCGCCGCTCTGATCCTCGATTCCGAGGGACGTGCGCTTTGTTGGAACGAAGCCTTCGGCGCGCTCCTCGGCCACGACCTGAAGCTTGCGACCGGCCGCTTGACCGCGGAGGATCCCGAGGCCGCCCGGCGGCTCGAAGCCTTGGCGCGGCCCTTCGGACGCCCGCCCATCTCGGCCGTGGTGGTGGCCCGGCGGGACGCGCCGTCGATCGTGATCCATGTCGTGCCGCTGGTCGGACCGAGCCGCGGCCTGTTCGGCGGCGCGAGAACGCTGCTCCTCGCCAGTAATCCCGGGAGCCGGCGGGCGCCGGCTTCCGCGATCCTGCAGGCGGCTTATCGGTTGACGCCCGCCGAGGCACGTCTTGCCCAAACCGTCTCGGCTGGCACCTCGCTGGCGGAGGCGGCGTCGCAATTCGCTATCACCTCGGCRACCGCGCGCTCGCAGCTGAAGGCGATCTTCGCCAAGACGGGTGCGACGCGCCAGGCGGACCTCGTGCGGCTGGTAAGCGGTCTCGCGTTCTGACCGATTGGACGGTCCGGTTCACCCGTACGGGTCGGCACACGCCTCGATCGGCGGAACGGGTTGGCGCGCCTCGTCGTTTCGACAGCGACGATAGGAGGAAGCACCATGATGAACCGGATCGTATTTGTCTCCGCCCTGGCCATCGCGGGCCTGCTCGCCGGGGCACCGGCCGAAGCGAAGGGCTGCCTCAAGGGCGCCGTGGTCGGCGGTGTCGCCGGTCACGTGGCGGGCCACGGCAAGATGGGCGCCGCGGCGGGCTGCGCCATCGGCCACCACAACGCCAACAAGAAGGCCAAGCAGGGCTGAGCCTTCTTGGATCGCGCGTCGCGACGCAGACCGAAGCGCGCGACGATCGGATTGCTGTCTCTCTTCCGAAGCCGGATCCCCATCGGGGTCCGGCTTCGGTGCGTTCGCAGGGGCTCGCGGACCGCCGCGACCTTCGCTCAGCCGTCCGCGCGCCGGCCTCGGTCAGGCTGCTCGCCATCGGGTCACGCTGCGACGACGGCGGCCGGACCGAGGAGCGAAGGTCCACGGCGCCCCCACACGCGCGCCTACTCGCCTGGATTTTTTCAGCCCACGGCATGGGGACCGGTCGACGCAAGCTCCACGCAAGGCACCCGATTGACCGTTCTTTTGAGCTATTCTAATTAAGAACTGTCGCGGGAGCGTTGCGACCCCGACGCATCCGATGGAGAGACCCGATGGCCGGTACCGCGAACGCCGCTTGCGAGAGCTGCCGCTTCTTCGACGATCACAAACTCAACGGCGCCCAGGCTCAGGGTGACGAGGGCCTCTGCCGCTTCAATCCTCCGGTCACCCAGCCGGCCCCCGAGTCGAAGGGCCTCTGGCCGGTTGTCGCCTCGAAGGACTGGTGCGGCCACTTCACCGCCGACATGACCGCCGCCGAGTAAGCGAACACCATCCAGCTCTTGCGGGATCGGCGCTCTGGTGCCGGTCCCTTCGTCGCGTCGTTGTCCCCCGACACCTGAACACGCGTTGCCCGGCCCGGTCGCCGCCGTTGCCGGAGACGGATGGCTTGGCCTAACATCCGGCTGTGACAGCCCTGATACGTCCGGCCACCGAGGCCGACCTCCCGGCCATCGCGGCGATCTACGCGGACGCCGTCGCTACCAGCACGGCGAGCTTCGAAACGGAGCCGCCGACCCTGGAGGAGATGACGCGGCGCTACTCGGTCCTGCGCGACGGTGGCTTCCCGTATCTTGTCGCCGACCGGAACGGCTTGGTCGCGGGCTATGCCTATGCCGGCCCCTATCACCAGCGGGCCGCCTACCGTTCAACCCTGGAGGATTCGATCTATGTGGCCCGCTCGGCCCGCGGCGGCGGTGTCGGCCGGACTCTGCTCGCGGCGCTGGTCGCAGCGAGCGAACGGATCGATTGCCGGACCCTGGTGGCGATCATCGCCGACAGCGGCTCGCGCGCCTCGATCGCGCTGCACGCAAGCCTCGGTTTTACACCGGTCGGCACCCTGACGGGGGTCGGCTATAAGCATGGGCGCTGGCTCGACGTCACCGTGATGCAGCGTGCTCTCGGACCGGGTCGAACGCGCCCGCCGACGCGGAACTGATCGCGAGGCCCAGTAATTCAGGACCGATCGGCTCGCCAAAACCTCAACTGAGTTGTCATGATGCGGACAACTTCGCGCGGGACAGGGCGGGCATGAAGCGCACGCCGTCCGGTTCTCGGCTCGGCGCGGGCGCGCCGACGCGGAGAGCGGGGTCTCTCCGCGCTGAAAGCGGTTCACGCGAGGGTGGGCGGTCTGTCCTCCATCACCGCTCGCGACGAATGGGAGTTCGGGTATGCGGTTTTCATCGATCGGTCGCCGGGTTGCGCCGCTCGCGATCCTGGCGCTCTCGGTCCTGGCGGGCACGGCACATGCCGCCACGCCGACCGATCCCAGCGGCACCTATCTCACGGAGGACGGCCGTGCCCGCGTGCGTCTCGAGAAGTGCGGGACCGCGGGTGACCGGCTGTGCGGCTACGTGGTGTGGCTGAAGGTTCCGCTGAACGACAAGGGCGAGCCGCGGGTCGACTTCAAGAACCCAGATCCCAAGAAGCAGGCTCGGCCCTCCCTCGGTCATCAGCTGATCATGGGGCTGAAGCCGAACGCCGACGCCCATTATGAGGGCAGGATCTACAATTCCGAGGACGGCAAGTCCTACGACGTCACCATCTGGACCGAGAAGCCCGGCGAGCTGACGGTGCGCGGCTGCCTGATCGCGTTCCTGTGCAAGTCACAGACCTGGAGCAAGGTCACCGATCTCGCGCCCGGTCAGCTTCCCGGCCCGACCAACGGTGCGAATGGTCCGCGCAGCGATCCCGAATACGCGACCGCCGCCCCGAAGCCGAGCGCCAAGGCCGGCGCGAAGCCGGCGCAGAAGCCCGCCGCCGTCGAGGCGCCCAAGGACGAGTGAGCGACGCCGACCCGCGCGCGGCCAGGCCTCAATCGGCCAGGGCCGCGTAGGTCAGGACGCGCAGCTCGCGCCGGATCGGCAGCGCCGAGGACGGCACGAGCTGCGTCATGAGCACCACCGAGAGATCCTCGGCCGGGTCGATCCAGAACGCCGTCGAGGCGAGGCCGCCCCAGGCGACCTCGCCGGGTGATCCGAGGATCTGGGCGCGGGCCGGATCGAGCATCACCGAGAAGCCCAGGCCGAAGCCGATGCCCGTGTAGGACGTCTCGGCGAAGCGCGGCGTCCCCATCGCGGCGAGATCGCCGGACAGGTGGTTCGCCAGCATCAGTTCCACCGTCTTGCGCCCCAGGAGCCGCGTCCCGTCGAGGGTGCCGCGGTTGAGGATCATCCGGCAGAAGCGCTGGTAGTCGGCGGCTGTCGAGACGAGGCCGCCGCCGCCCGACGGGATGGCGGGCGGTGTGGCGAAGGCGGTATCCACCGAATCGTCGAACAGGCGGAGCCGGCGCTCGCGGTCATACGCGTACGTGGCGCAGAAGCGCGGCATCAGCGCCGGCCGGACGTGGAAGTCGGTATCGACCATGCCGAGCGGCCCGATTACCGCATCGCGGAGGTGGTCGGCGAAGGGACGCCCGGTGAGGGCCGCCACGTACTGGCCGAGCACGTCGGTGGCGACGCTGTAGTTCCAGGCGCTGCCGGGCTGGGCGAGGAGCGGCAGCTTCGCCACCCGCGCGGTCATGTCGGCGAGGGTGCCCTCGCGTGCCAGGAAATCGACGCCGTGCTCGCGATACTGCGCGTCGACCAGGGTCGCTTCCATGAAGCCGTAGGTCAGGCCGGCGGTGTGGGTCAGCAGGTCGCGCACCGTGATCGGGCGTTTGGCGGGCTCGGTCTCCAGCTTCGCCCGGTTGCCGCCGACGGCGACCCGCATCTCGGCGAAGTCGGGCAGGACCCGGGCGACGGGATCGTCGAGCTGGAACAGCCCCTGCTCGTAGAGCTGCATCACCGCCACCGAGGTGAGCGGCTTGGTCATCGAGTAGATCCGCGCCACCGTGTCGAGGGTGAACGGCGTCGCCCGGGCCAGGTCAGCCTGCCCGCAGGCGCGGGCGAAGGCGATTCGGCCCCGCCGCGCCACGGTGACCGACAGGCCGGCGAGCCGACCGTCAGCGACGAGGCGGTCCATCCACGGCCCGATGCGGGCGAGGCCCTCCGGGCTGAAGCCGGCACCCGTGGGATCGGTTTCTGTCAGCGCATTCATGGGGTTCAGCTCGCCGTGTCGGTCCGGACTTGGAACAGGGGAGGGAAAGACGATCACCAGCCCATCGTGCCCGGGCCGCCCTTGAACGGCCCGACGATGCCGGGGGTGATCCAGCCGCCGTAGAAGGTCCCGGGTTGGGGCGCCACCCGCGCCGCGCCGACGAAGCAGGCGTCCATCGGGCCGGCGTAGAACGCGACGTAGCCGGCGATCGCGCGGAAATCCGGAGTCGGGTCGGGATAGGCCCAGGCGGCCCCGGGCGCGAGGCGATCGCCGCCCCGCACATCGAACAGGACCGCCTGTCCCTTCCACTCGCAGATCCCGCCGCGCCGGCGGTTCGTGAGCGTCCCGGCCGCGATGGCATCGGGCGGCAGATAATAGGTCGGCGGGTGCGAGGTCTCGAGGACGCGAAAGGCCGCCTCGGTCTCCGCGATCACGGCGCCGCCGAGCACCACCTGCAGGCGCTCCGCGACCGGCTCCAGCCGTGGCGGCCGCGGGTAGTCCCAGACGCTCTCCTCACCGGACCTGACCGGATCCGGAACGGGCCAGAAGGGCGAACCACTCATGGAAACCTCGCGACGTGACTGCGCGGAATCAGATAGGGCGGGCCGGCCGGCATTTGTCGTCCCGGCCGAGCGTGCTAGCCCACCGCCGACACTCGAGCCCGGGACCGCCCGCGATGAACATCGCCCTCTTTCTCGACTTCGACGGCACGCTCGCCGAGATCGCGCCGCGGCCGGACGCCGTGCAGATCGAGCCTGGGCTGGTGGAGACCCTGGAACGGCTGCGGGGCCGTCTCGACGGTGCCCTCGCGATCGTGACCGGGCGTCCGGTCTCGGTGATCGACGGCTTCCTGGCACCGTCCCGGATCGATGCGGCTGGTCTGCACGGCGTCGAATGCCGGATCGGCGGGACGCTCACGGGCGGCCGGGCCGAGGATCATCCGGACTTGCGGCGGCAGGTCGCGCGCCTCCAAGCCGAAGCCGCTGCACTGGCGCAGGTTCTGATCGAGGACAAGGGCGCCTCGGTCGCGGTGCACTGGCGGCTCGCGAATGGCGACGATGCCGCCCGGGCCGAGGCGCTGGTGACGGCGGCGGCGGCGGCGCTGGGCGGCGATTACCGCCTGCAACTCGGCAAGGCGGTGGGCGAGATCGTCCCGGCGCAGGCCACAAAGGCGCATGCGATCCGCGCCTTCATGGAACAGAGCCCCTATGCCGGGCGGATACCGGTCTTCTTCGGCGACGATCGCACCGACGAGATCGCCTTCGCATCGGTCAACGAGGATGGCGGCGTGGCGGTGCGCGTGGGCGAGGGGGAGACCGTGGCCCGCCGCCGCCTGCCCGATCCGCAGGCCGTCCGGGCGCTGCTCCGGGATTGGGCGCTGGGGGGCGTCATCGAACCCGATGCGCTGCCCGCGGCATAGCCGGCCTTCGGCGCGGACCCTCGATCCAGGGACGTCGCAATGTCGGATCGCTCAGCCGCTGGCTGGCCGCGCCTCCTTCTCCGGCTGGAGGGGGCCTTCATCCTGGCGGCCGCCGTGTGGGCCTATGGCTGGCTCGGTCAATCCTGGTGGCTCTTCGCCGCGCTGTTGTTCGTCCCCGACCTGAGCATGGTTGCCTATGCAGCCGGTCCGAGGGCAGGCGCTGCGCTCTACAACGCCGTTCACGCGCTGATCCTGCCGCTCATCGGCCTGTGTGTGGCCACGAGCCTCGGCCGTGCCGACCTTGCCGGGCTGGGGTTGATCTGGCTCGCCCATATCGGCGTCGATCGCGGGCTCGGATACGGACTCAAATACGGGAGCGGATTCGGCGATACGCATCTTGGCGTCATCGGTCGACTACGGGACAAGACGAACGCGACGCGTTGAGACGCGGCCGGCGCCACATGGCACTTACCCGTGCGAAGTCACGGATCCGATATTTCGCCGCGCCGGGTCCGTATCGGTTCCGTGCGAACCAGAGAGCAGGAGCTTCCTTCGATGTTCGAGTTTCCGGTTCTCGTCGGCGATATCGGCGGCACGAATGCCCGGTTCGGCATCATCGAGCAGGCCGGCGACCAGCCTCGGCTGCTCGCGCACGAGGCCACCGCCGATCATCCGGACCCGTCGAGTGCCATCAGGGCGTCGCTCGCCAAGGGCGGTGGACCGTCGCCGCGGTCGGCCATCCTGGCGATCGCCGGCCGGATCGACGGTCCGGAGATCCAGCTGACGAACGCGCACTGGAAGATCGCGGGCCAACGCATCGCCGGGGATTTCGGCCTGTCTTCCGCAGTCGTGGTCAACGACTATGTGCCGGTGGCGGCCGGCGCCGCCGATATCGAGCCGCACGACCTCACGCCGGTCGGCCCCTGTCCGCCGGTCCCCGGTGGCGCGCGCGTGGTGCTGGGTCCCGGGACCGGTTTCGGCGCGGCGGCGCTGGTCCCCTACGCGGCGCATCTCGCCATCGTCTCCACCGAGGTCGGCCATACCGATATCGGCCCGGCCGACGCCTTCGAGGAGAAGGTCTGGCACGCCCTGGAGCGGGTCGAGGATCGCATTACCGTCGAGACGGTGCTGTCGGGACCGGGCCTGTCGCGGCTCCACGCGGCGGTCGCCCATGTCCGGACCGGGCAGCCGCACGAGAAGATCGAGCCGGCCGCGGTCACCGAGGCCGGTCTCAACGCCACCGACCCGCATGCCGCCGAGACGCTCGCGCTGTTCGGCCGGGTGCTCGGACGCGTCTGCGGCGACCTCGCGCTGACCTTCCTGGCGACGAGCGGCGTCTATATCGGCGGCGGCATCGCGCCCCGGATCCTGAAGGTGCTCGAGGAGAGCGGTTTCCGCACCGCCTTCGAGAAGAAGGCGCCCTTCGCCGCCATGATGCGCCAGATTCCGACCAGCGTGATCACCGTTCACGACCCCGCCTTCCGGGGGCTGGCGGCCCTGGCGAACGAGGGGGCCAAGTTCGTCTACCACGGGCAGGTGTGGCGGAAGGAGTCGTGACGGAGCGCGACGTCGACGGGCGCGGTGCGGAGCGAGGCCGGGCGGCTTCGCTCCGCGCGCGCGGACGATCATCGTCGCGGACCGGCGCTCAGGCCGCCGCTAGCGGCTTCGACACCTCCTCCAGGGACTTGCCCTCCGCAGCCGTCCCCCAGATCCCCCCGACGACCGCCGCGATGAGCATCAGGACGGCGCCGATCCCGTAGCCGAACAGCACCCAGTCGCGCGATCCGGTCTCGACCAGGCTGCCGAACAGGAGCGGGCCCGAGACGCCGCCGATGCCGGTGCCGACCGCGTAGAAGGCCGCGATGGCGAGCGCCCGGATCTCCAGCGGGAAGGTCTCGGAGACGGTCAGATAGGCCGAGCTCGCCGCCGCCGAGGCGAAGAAGAACACCACCATCCAGGCCCCGGTCTGCCCGACCGGCCCGAGCACGTCGAGGCGGAACAGCAGGCCGACCCCGGCGAGCAGCAGTGCCGAGATGCCGTACGTGAAGGCGATCATGGTGCGCCGGCCGATCGTGTCGAACAGCCGCCCGAGCAGGACCGGGCCGAGGAACGAGCCGAGCGCGAAGGGCAGCAGGTACCACCCGACATGGTTGCCGGGCACCTGATAGAAGCGCTCCAGCACCAGCGCGTAGGTGAAGAACAGCGCATTGTAGAAGAACGCCTGGGCGATCATCAGCGCGAGGCCGACCATGGTCTCCTTGCGGCTCGTGACGAACAGCGCCTTGAACACCTCCGAGAGCGGGGTGTGGTCGCGGGTGCGGACCTTCATGCGCTTGCTCTCGTCCACCGGCGGCAGGGTCACGCCCTCGTCGGTGAAGCGCTTCTCGATCCCGGTGACCACCCGGTCGGCCTCTGCCGCGTAGCCGTGGGTTGCGAGCCAGCGCGGGCTCTCGGGGATCCAGGTGCGTAGGAGCAGGATTACGAGGCCGATGGCCCCGCCGGTGAAGAAGGCGACGCGCCAGCCCCAGGCCGGGTCGATCACCTCGGGCTTCAGCAGCACGATCGACATGAACGAGCCCAGCGCCGCACCGATCCAGAACGAGCCGTTGATGACCAGGTTGGTCCAGCCGCGGACCCGGGCCGGGACCAGTTCCTGGATGGTCGAGTTGATCGCCGTGTACTCGCCGCCGATCCCCGCACCCGTGAAGAACCGGAAGGCGCAGAAGCTCCAGACATTCCAGGACAGGCCTGTGGCCGCCGTGGCGACGAGGTAGAGGGCCAGGGTGATGAAGAACAGCTTCTTGCGGCCGATCCGATCCGTGAGCCAGCCGAAGCCGATCGCCCCGGTGACGGCTCCGATGAGGTAGCAGGAGGCTGCCAGACCCACGTCGAACTCGGAGAAGGACATCGGCGGCTGGCGTAGGGCGCCCACCAGCGAGCCGGCGAGGGTGACCTCGAGGCCGTCGAGCACCCAGGTGATGCCGAGCGCCACGATCACCAGGACATGGAAGCGCCCCCAAGGCAGCCGGTCCAGGCGCGCGGAGATGTCGGTGTCGATCACGCGGCCGATCTCCGCCCGCTCCGGCGTTCCGGATCCCCCCTCGACCTTGCTGACCATATCCGCGCGTCCTCCTGAATTGTCGTTTACCCTGCCCGGACAGCCTACATTTACCGCGTCGCCAGACAGGTGTTGGCAACGACTTGAGAATCGATTCGGTTCGATCCCGTTTTCACTTCCGACTTGCAGAACAGGGGCGTCCTCGCGGTGCCCTGTCATGCCCTCCGATCCTGCCCGATCCCGCCGCCGGCCCTTGGCCCGGTTCAGCCTCCTCGCCGCCATGACGCTGGCCGGGCTCGCTACGGTGCCCACCGAGGGTGCGGACCGGCATCTCGAACGTCCCAAGCCGCGCATCGCCATGCAGGGCGCCGAACGCTGGCGCCTCAGGCCGACGGAAGCGTCGGTGACCGCCACGACCGGGAGCATTCGCGAGCGGTCCGAGGGCGCGGTTCCGGAGGCGCGCCGCACCGTCCGTCTCGTCTACCCGGCGCTGATCGAAGCGCGTTGACGCGGCAAGAATCCGATCCAGCTCGACGAGCCTGATCGGCTCAGGCACAGCCCCTGCGTCGTCGACGGTGGACGACGGTATCGGCGCGGAGGACGTGGATGGCGGAGGCGATTGCCCTGGTCGGGTGCAAGGGGCCGGACCAGGAGGCGGAGTACCTGCAGGTCCTGTCGGCGGCCATGCCGGAGGAGCGCCTGATCCCGTTCCGGTCGATGGATGACGCGGCCCGGGCGGCGACGCGGGTCGCCGTCGTGGCCAATCCCGATCCGTCCGAGGTTGCGGCCTTGCCGGGCCTCGTCTGGGTTCAGAGCCTCTGGGCCGGCGTCGAGAAGCTCGTCGGCGCCTTCGACCGGCCGCTGCCGATCGTCCGCTTGGTCGACCGCGAGATGGCCCGCACCATGGCCGAGGCGGTCCTGGCCTGGACCTACTTTCTCCAGCGCGACATGCCGGCCTATGCCCGCCAGCAACGGGATCGCGTCTGGCGACCGCACGCCTATCGCAAGCCATCCGACACCGTTGTGGGCCTGCTCGGCCTCGGTGCGCTCGGGACCGCGGCGGCGGAGCGGCTCACCGGCGCGGGCTTCCGCGTCGTCGGCTGGAGCCGCAGCCCCAAGGCGGTGCCGGATCTCGAGACGTTCCACGGTGCCGACAGCCTCCCGGCGATGCTCGGCCGCTGCGACATCCTCGTCTGTCTCGTGCCGCTGACGCCTGAGACGCGCGGTCTCGTGAACGCCGAGCGCCTCGCCGTCCTGAGGCCCGGCGCCGCGCTGATCAACTTCGCCCGCGGCCCGATCGTCGTCACCGAGGATCTGATCGCCGCCCTGGACAATGGCCACCTCGCCCACGCGGTGCTCGACGTCTTCGCGGTCGAGCCCCTGCCGGCGGAGTCGCCGCTGTGGTCCCATCCCGGCGTGACGGTGCTGCCGCACGTCTCGGGGCCGACCGACATGGATTCGGCCGCCGCCACCGTGGCGGGCAACCTGCGGGCCTATCGCCGGACCGGCCAGGTGCCGAACGGGGTCGACGCGGCGCGCGGGTATTAGGGCGCGGCTCTCATAGCTTCGGGAATGTCGCCGCCAGGTGATCGATCAGCACGCGCACGGCCGGCGGCAGTCCGCGCCGGGTCGTGAAGACGATGTGCACGATCCCGGGCTGACCCTGCCAGTCCGGGTAGACGGGCACGAGCCGGCCGGCCGCGACGGCGTCGGTGCAGGCGTGGTCGGGCAGGAACGCGACCCCGAGGCCGTCTGCCGCCGCGTCGCACAGCGCGGCGAAGTCGCTGCAGGTCATGCGCGGCTCGTGGCGCAGGGTGAAGACCGTGCCGTCACGGTGCTCCAGCCGCCACTCCGCCTCGCCCGGATCGTCGCGGGTGCCGAGGGTCGGGACCGCGCCGAGCGCGGCGATGTCGGTGCCGAGGCCGCGCGCGACCCGCGGCGCGGCGACCAGGATCCAGCGCGAGGAGCCGAGCGTGCGCATGGTCAGGGACGCGTCGCTTGTCAGGTCAAGCCGGACCCGCAGCGCCACGTCGATGCGCTCCTCGATCAGGTCGACGGGCCGATCGGTCACGACCAACTGCAGCCTCACCTTCGGGTAGCAGGCGAGGAAGCCGCGGACGCGCGCGGCGACGATGTCGGTGAGGCCCGTCGGGCAACTCATCCGGATCCGTCCGTGCGGCTCGGTCTGCGCCTCCGCGACCAGCGCCTCGGCCCGCTCGGCCTCCAGCATCATCGCCCGGCAGCGCTCGTAGAAGCCCTGGCCTACCTCGGTCACGCGGAAGCGCCGACTCGACCGCTCGATCAGGCGCGCGCCGAGGCGCGCCTCCAGGGCCGCGATCCGGCGGCTCAGCTTCGATTTCGGCTGGTGCAGCGCGCGACCCGCCGCGGCGAAGCCGCCATGCGACACGACCGCGGCGAAGTAGGCGTAGTCGTTGAGGTCGGCGCGGCTCATCGTTCCTCCAGAGGAACGCTGAGTGCCACAATCGCTGACTATCCGCATCAACGTTCCGGGATCATCTCTTCGGCAGCGGCGCACACGAAGCCGAGAGACGGAGAACGACGATGACCGGCAGGTTTCAGGACAAGGTCGTGGTGGTGACCGGCGGCACCAGCGGCATCGGCCTCGCGACCGCCCAGGCCTTCGTGGCCGAGGGGGCCTCGGTGTTCATCACCGGTCGCCGCCAGCAGGCGCTCGACGCGGCGGTGAAGCGGATCGGGGGCCGGGTCACCGGCGTGCGCGGCGACATGGCGAACCTCGCCGACATCGACCGCCTGTACGACGCGGTCCAGCAGAAGCACATGCAGATCGACGTGGTCTTCGCCAATGCCGGCGGCGGCACCTTCGCGCCGCTGGGCGCGATCACCGAGGCGCACTATCAGAGCATCTTCGACACCAACGTGAAGGGCGTGCTCTTCACCGTCCAGAAGGCGCTGCCGCTGCTGCGCGACGGGGCCGCGATCGTGCTCACCGGCTCGACCACCGGCAGCTCCGGCACGCCGGCCTTCAGCGTCTACTCGGCCACCAAGGCGGCGGTGCGCAACTTCGCCCGGAACTGGATCCTCGACCTGAAGG
This sequence comes from Methylobacterium sp. P3_A11, assembly GCF_056403155.1. Classification (NCBI taxonomy): domain Bacteria; kingdom Pseudomonadati; phylum Pseudomonadota; class Alphaproteobacteria; order Hyphomicrobiales; family Methylobacteriaceae; genus Methylobacterium; species Methylobacterium sp. P3_A11. The sequence goes on along the minus strand of NZ_JBFUGA010000022.1, from coordinate 31,884 downwards.
ATCGTCGTATCCGGGTGAACACGATCAGTCCGGGCGTGACCGAGACCGCCGGCCTCGACGAGCTCTTCGGCGGCGGCGATCAGGCCGCGGCCACCAAGGATTACCTCGCGGGCCAGATCCCGGCCGGCCGCGTCGGCCGGCCCGAGGAGATCGCCCAGGCGGTGCTGTTCCTCGCCTCTGACGCGGCGAGCTTCGTCAACGGCGTCGAACTGTTCGCCGACGGCGGGCAGGTCCAGATCTGACAATCGGCGCCGGCCGGGACGCGACACCCGGTCCCGGCCGACGGGGTGAACCCTGGCCGTGTCCGGCGGTTGAAGGCCCGGCCCTCCGGTCCCGCTCGCTCGCGGGCGGGCGCCGGGAAGGACACTCGGGTTTCATGGGCTGGCCGCGCCGCATCCTGATCACCGCCGGGCTCGTGACCGTCGCGGCCGGCGCGACGCTGAGCCTCGGCCGCTTCAGCTACGCCCCGATGCCCGACCGGGCGGACCTGCTCAACGCGGACCGCTACCCGATCCAGACCGCCTTCGACATCCTGGGCCGCCGGGTGTCGCGCGCGGAGGCCGAGGGGCTCAACGGCACCGAGGCCGGACGGAAAGCGCTCTCGCCGTCGAGTGGCGCGGTCGCGATCGATCCCGCCATGGTCGAGCGCGGCCGGCAGGCCTTCTATCAGGAGACGTTCGGCAACGAGGTTTTCCTCACCGACGTCATGGGCATGCTCGACGGCGGCCTGACGCCCGGCGCCGTCGCCCTGGCGGTGGCGAGGCTCGGCGGGCAGGGCACCACGAACCTTCAGGTCGCCATGGCCAGGGACGTGCGCGTCGGCGACCGCGTCTACCGGACGGGGGAGCTGGTGCCGACCGGGCTCGACGTGCCGAAGGGCGGCGCCTTCATCATCGGGATCAAGACCTTCTCCGACCGCGGCCATCTGCGCATGGGCATCACCTGCGCCCTGTGCCACGCGGCGGTCGATCCCGGCACCGGCAAGGTCGTGGAGGGCGCGCCCAACACCGACCTCAATGCCGGGCTGCTGATGGCGCTCGCCAAGAACTCCTCGGCCTACTTCATGCACGCCAGCGTGCCAGAGGCCGATGCCCGGCCCTCCGCCGACCCGCAGCATACTGGCTCGACCGGCACGGGACCGGCCCTGCCGGACGCCGCGGCGGTCGAGGCGGCCACCAAGGTGCAGGTGGCGAGCTGGCCGCCGGGCAGCTTCGACTCGTCCGCCGACCGGGTCACCAACCCGACCTCGATCCCGTCGAGCTTCTCCGCCCACGGCGAGCCATACAGCTGGAGCGGCCGCGAGGCGATCGGGCCCTTCGCCGGCCTGTCCTCGCTCAACAACAACGTCCACGCGGCCAATTCCGACACGACCCAGCTCGCCGCCGCGGCGTCCTGGCTGTTCGGCCTGGATCCGGAGACGTATCTCGGCATCGTCCTGCGCGGGTCGGCCACGGAGGCGTTCCGCTACCGGCCGGACGGCGGTCGGAGCCCATCCGAGGTGTTGAAGAGCGTCGACCCGACCCCGGCCTCCCCGGGCCTGAACAGCTACGCGGTGCTGCCGACCTATCCGGCGACCAACTACGTCACCGACAACGGCCTGTTCACGTCGGTCCCCGGCGAGCCGGTCAATCACGCCAACAACGCCATGTCGGCCTTCCAGAACCTGCTGCACCCGCCCGCCGCCGGGCAGGATCCGGACCGGGTCCGGGCCGGCCGCGCGGTGTTCGAGAAGGCCGGTTGCGGCACCTGCCATTCCGGGCCGGCTCTCACCAACCACCGGGTCGTCCCGGAGGCCGAGATCGGCACCGAGCCGACCCGCGCGCGGGCCGGCGCCAAGATGGAGGCGCGCCTGTCGCCGCCGACGCTGTTCGCCACCGACACGCCGTTCCCGGTCCCGGCCGATCCGGTGATCGTCCCGGTGCCGCTCGCGGGCGACAGGCTCGCCGAAGTCCAGCTCGCCTGGGGGCAGGGCGGCACCGAGGGCGGCTACAAGGTGCCAAACCTCGTCGGCCTCGCCTGGTCGGCGCCGTACCTGCACGATTCCGGCGTCGCGGTCGGGGTCGATGCCGAGGGCCAGCTCGGCGTCCCGGGCACGCTGTACAGGGGCGTCGCCCCCGATCCCGCCAACAGCCTGCGCGCGCTGGTCGACCGGGACCTGCGGGCCAAGGTGATCGCCGCCAACGCCGCCTCGGAAACCGCGCGCGTCGCCCGCGTTACCGGCAGAGGACACGCCTTCTGGGCCGATGCCGGCACGGGCGTGTCGCCCGAGGAGCAGACCGCGCTCGTCGCCTACCTGCTCTCGGTCGACCGCCTGACGGAATCGGCCGCGACCCCCTGATCAGGATCCGCCATGACGCAGAACACCGACCCGGTCTGGTTCATCACCGGCTGCTCGACCGGCTTCGGCCGGGAACTCGCCAAGCTCGTCGTTGGGCGCGGCTGGCGCGCGGTGGTCACGGCCCGCGACGCGGCCAAGGTCGCCGACCTAGCGGACGGTGCCGATGGCCGCGTCCTGGCCCTCTCCCTCGACGTGACCGAGGCGGGCCGGATCGCCGATGCCGTGCGCGCCGCCCAGCAGACGTTCGGGCGGGTCGACGTGCTCGTGAACAATGCCGGCTACGGCTACCAATCCTCGATCGAGGAGGGCGAGGAGGACAAGATCCGCGCCCAGTTCGACGCCAACGTCTTCGGCCTGTTCGCCCTGACCCGGGCGGTGCTGCCGGTGATGCGGGCACAGAAGTCGGGTCACATCCTCAACGTGACCTCGGTGGCGGGCTTCGTGGGTTTCCCGGCCTCCGGCTACTACGCCGCCACCAAGCACGCCGTCGAAGGGTTCTCGGATTCGCTCGCCGCCGAGGCCGGGCCGCTCGGGATCCGCGTCACCTGCATCGCGCCGGGGCCGTTCCGCACAGACTGGGCCGGCCGCTCCCTGGTCCAGACCCCCAACGCGATTTCCGACTACGCCGAAACCGCGGGCGCGCGCCTGAAGGCAACGTCGGAGAAGAGCGGCACCCAGGCCGGCGATCCGGTGCGGGCCGCGGAGGCGATGATCCGGGTGACCGAGATGGCGGATCCGCCGCGCCACCTCGTGCTGGGCGCCTGGGGCTACGACGCGGTGACGGCGCGCCTGAAGCAGCGGATCGCCGAGATCGAGGCGTGGCGCGAGACCAGCCTCGGAGCCGATTACCCTGAAACGTGAGGACTCGCCGTCTTTGCGAGCGAAGCGAAGCAATCTAGCGGCGCCACGCTCGCCGGTGTCGCGCCGCCCTGGGTTGCTTCACGACGTTCGCAAAGACGCGGTTCAGATCACCGCCTCGATCAGACCGCGCCGCTTCGCCTCCTCGGCCTCGAGGTACCAGTTCGACGGCGCCTTCTCGAGCACCTCGTCGAGGGTGACGTCCGAGCCTGCGATCAGGTTCGCGAAGCCCTCGTTCTGGATCTCGATCGAGCACAGGATCTCGTTGAGCGTCGCCTTCACGGAGGCGATGCAGGTGGTGAGCGGCCCCTCGACCTGGAGCTGCTTGTTCATCTTGCGCTCGTGGATCATCAGCCGCGTGCCGCAGGTCAGGTAGCGGTTCGGCCGGGCGAAGAAGCTCATCAATGTCGTCCCGGCCGAGTAGATCGCCGCCTTGCCGAGGAAGACGAAGCCCCGGTTCGGGTCCATCGCGCTGTTGAAGCGGATGTCCTCGCCCATCATCCGGGCGACCTCCGGATCGCCGCCGAGCGTCGTCAGCTCGACGACCACGATCTCGCGGTCTGCCGCCGCGCCGAGCTGGCGGCGGAAGTCCTTGTACATGTCGTAGTCGACCGGGCCGGAGAGCAGCACCGCGGGCGCCCGGAAGGCGGAAGGGCCAAGGGGAGTCGTGTCCATGATGCTCCTGATCGGATGACCGGCCCGCTCCGCCGCGAAGGGGGGCGGAGCGGCGGATCCGGCGGTCAGCGCGCCGGATCGGGGGCACCCTCGCCCTTGCCGACGAAGGGGATCCCCTCGATCGGGCATTCCTCCGTGCCGACGCTCTGACGGGTAATCGCCCGCACCGCGTCGCGGGTTCCGTCGGGATCCTCGATCCAGCGGCGGTAGAAGTCGTAGGGGCATTCCGACATCCCGTGCCGGTTCTCCTTCGAGTTGATCATGCCCGTGTAGCCGCGGTGCAGCAGCTTGAAGAGGTGGTTCTCCGACTGGCCGTGGGCGCGGAAGTCCCGGATCAGGAACTTCGACAGGGCGGCGTACTGGATGCCCATCTCCTCCTCGCCGCACTCGCCGAGCGTCCGCCCGTCGAAGCCGATGATCGCCGAGTGGCCGAAATACGTGTAGACGCCGTCGAAGCCGGCCGCGTTGGCCACCGCCACGTAGGTGTTGTTGGCGAACGCCATCGCCTTCGAGATGACGACCTGCTGTTCTTTCGCCGGGTACATGTAGCCCTGGCAGCGGATGATCAGCTCGGCACCCCGCATGGCGCAGTCGCGCCAGATCTCCGGGTAGTTGCCGTCGTCGCAGATGATCAGGCTGATCTTCAGCCCCTTCGGCCCGTCCGACACGTAGGTGCGGTCGCCCGGATACCAGCCCTCGATCGGCGTCCACGGCATGATCTTGCGGTACTTCTGCACGATCTCGCCCTGGTCGTTCATCAGGATCAGGGTGTTGTAGGGGGCCTTGTGTGGGTGCTCCTCGTGGCGCTCGCCGGTGAGCGAGAACACGCCCCAGACCTTAGCTTCCCGGCAGGCGGTGGCGAACACCTCCGTCTCGGCGCCCGGGACCGTCGAGGCGGTCTCGTACATCTCGGCGGCGTCGTACATGATGCCGTGGGTCGAATATTCGGGGAAGATCACGAGGTCGAGGCCGGGCAGGCCGGACTTCATGCCGACGATCATCTTGCCAATCGCCTTGGCGTTCTCCAGCACCTCCGCGCGGGTGTGCAGGCGCGGCATCTTGTAGTTCACGACGGCGACGCCGACGCTGTCCTGGCTGGAAGAGATGTCTCCGTGCATCATGGCGTGATGTCCTCCTGACCGTGAGTGTCCCCCGGTGGCGCGCGTCTCAGTGGCTGATCATCCAGGGCCGCGCCTTCGGGAAGCTCTTGGCGGCGGCCGGGGCCGCGGTCGCCTTCTTGGGTGAGCAGCAGCCGCAGCCGGCCCCGTGGCTCCCTGAGCGACGGGGCGCGTGGCGGCTGCGCTCGTTGGTGGCGTGGGCGGCCCGCAGCCCCGCATCCATGCCGGCGATGCGCGGCGCGGTGAGGAAGGCGCGCTGGCTCGTCCCCCCGCAATCCGGGCAGGCATGCGGCTCGCGGAACTCCGCCATCGGACGCATCACCGTGAAGGGGCCGCAGGCCTCGCAAGCGTAGTCGTAGACGGGCATGGGGCGCCTCAAGCACGAGGAGAAATTCGCGACGTAACCGGTGACACGCGGGTCCCCTCTCCCGTGCGGGAGAGGGACAGGGTGAGGGCTGCGACCTCTCCGGAAAGACCGGGTCCCTCACCCCAACCCTCTCCCGAACGGGAGAGGGGGCAGGTCGCGTCCGGTGAGACGGAAGTGCTCACCGGACGACTGGAGGGTCACAGATCCGGCGAGAGCGGCATCTGGATCGAGCCATCGAGGAACTTGGTCGGTCCGTCGGCGCCGGGATTGATGTCGAACTCGAAGATCTTGGTCGGTATCCAGAGGGTCGCGCAGGCGTTCGGGATGTCTACGACGCCCGAGATGTGGCCCTGGACCGGCGCCGTGCCGAGGATCGAGTAGGCCTGCGCGCCCGAGTAGCCGAACTTCTTCAGGTACTCGATCGCGTTCAGGCAGGCCTGCCGATAGGCGATGTGGACGTCGAGGTAGTGCTGGCCGCCACTCTCGTCGACCGAGATGCCCTCAAAGATCAGGTGGTCGTCGTATTTCGGCGTGATCGGCGACGGCTTGAAGATCGGGTTCTTGATCCCGTACTTGGCCATGCCGTCCTTGATCAGCTCGACCTTGAGATGCACCCAGCCGGCCATCTCGATGGCGCCGCAGAAGGTGATCTCGCCGTCGCCCTGGCTGAAGTGCAGGTCGCCCATGGAGAGGCCGGCGCCGGGCACGTAGACCGGGAAGTAGATCTTCGAGCCGCGCGACAGGTCCTTGATGTCGCAATTGCCGCCGTGCTCGCGGGGCGGGACTGTGCGGGCGCCCGTGGCGGCGGCCGCGTCCTTCGCGTCGCCGTTCAGGCGGCCCATATGGGCCGTCGGGCCGAAGGGGAGGGTGGCGAGCGCCGGCACGCGCTCCGGATCAGTGTCGTAGAGCGCCTTCTCGCGGGTGTTCCAAGTCTCCAGCATCTTGGGATCGGGCAGGCAGCCGATCAGGCCGGGATGGATCAGGCCGGGGAAGCGCACGCCTGGGACGTGGCGCGACTTGGTGAACATCCCCTCGAAGTCCCAGATCGACTTCTGGGCCTGCGGGAAGTGCTCGGTCAGGAAGCCGCCGCCGTTCTTCTTGGAGAAGAAGCCGTTGAAGCCCCACTGGCTCTCGGGCTTGGCGCCGATGTCGAGGAGGTCGACCACCAGCAGGTCGCCTGGCTCGGCGCCCTCGACGCCGATCGGACCCGAGAGGAAGTGGACGATCGACAGGTCGATGTCGCGCACGTCGTCGGCGGAATCGTTGTTCTTGATGAAGCCGCCGGTCCAGTCGTAGGTCTCGACGATGAAGTCGGCGCCCGGCTTCACGTAGGCGACCATCGGGATGTCGGGGTGCCAGCGATTGTGCACCATGTCGTTGTCGTAGGCCGATTGCGTGAGATCGACCTTGATCAGCGTCTCGGGCATCTCGTGTCTCCAGCTCCCTGACTTGACCGGGGCAGGCCCCGTCCGCGCGCCGCTGCGCGTCTCTCACCCGCTCGCGAGCAGCTCTCTCAGAGCGTCGTCGAGGACCTTGATGTCGTCCGGGCTGGTGCCCGGCCCGCCCGCGAAATGGCCCCACCACGTGTCGATCACGCGCAGCTCCGCGTTCGGCATGGCGGCCGCCTCGATGGCGTTGTCCTCGGGCGGGAAATACAGGTCCGTCGAGGCGGGCATCAGGATCGCCTTGGCGCGAATGGCGCCGAGCGCGGCCTTGAAGTCGCCCTTGAAGGTGTCGTTGGCGCTGATGTCGCCGTGCTGCCACGTCCACAGCATGGTGAGCAGGTTGTTGGCGTCGCGCTCGTAGAACAGGCCTTCCCAGAACCCGATCAGGAAGTCCTCCAGCGAGGCGTAGCCCATGTGGGTGATGTCGGCCTCGAGCCGGTAGAAGGTCTGCGACAGGCCCCAGCCCGCGTAGACCCGGCCGAATGCGCGCAGGCCCCGGGTCGGCGGGCTCGTGTACCATCCCTCCGCCCAGGCGGCATCGGCCTGGAGCGCCGCTTTGGCGCCCTCCAAGAAGACGTAGTTATGACGCGAGCACTTGGCCGAACCCTGAAACGGCAGGATCCTCGGCACCATGTCGGGGTACATCGCCGCCCAGTGGTAGGTCTGGAGCGCACCCATCGACCAGCCGGTGACGAGGACGAGTTTTGCGATGCCGAAATGTTCGGTGACGAGGCGGTGCTGGGCGCGGACGTTGTCGTAGGCGGTGACGTTGGGGAAGCGCGGCCCGTTCCAGGGCGCGGGCGTGTTGCTCGGCGAGGACGAGAGCCCGTTGCCGAACATGTTCGGGATGATGATGAAGTACTTGTCTGGGTCGAGCGCCTTGCCGGGGCCGATCAGCCAGTCGTTCTCGGTGTGCTGGCCCGAGTACCAAGTCGGGTAGACGATGGCGTTGTCCTTGGCGGGGCTCAGCGTCCCGAAGGTCTTGTAGGCGAGCTTGGCCGCGCGCAGCGTCTTGCCGCACTGGAGCACGAAGTCGCCGAGTTCGAAGATCGCGTGATCGGCCATGCTGCGCCCCTAGACCGACAAGAACCGGGCGACGGCGGCCTCGTCGATCCCGTCACGTGGGGCCTCGTGGACGATCGACCCGTTCTCCATGACGATCACCCGGTCGGCGACGTCGAGGGCGAAGCTCAGGACCTGCTCGGACACGACGATCGAGAGGCCGCGCGCGTCGCGAATTTTTTTCAACGTTCGGCCCATCTCGCGGATGATCGAGGGCTGGATCCCTTCGGTGGGCTCGTCGAGGAGGAGCACTTTCGGGCGGCTCGCCAGCGCCCGGGCGATGGCGAGCTGCTGCTGCTGGCCGCCCGAGAGGTTGCCGCCGCGCCGGCTCTTCATCTCCAGGAGCACCGGGAACATGTCGTAGAGGTCCTGCGGCACCTTGCGGGTGCCGGTGACCGTCAGGCCGGTCTCGATGTTCTCCTGCACCGTCATGGTCGAGAAGATCATGCGGCCCTGCGGCACGTAGGCGAGGCCCTTGGCGACCCGGGCGTGGCTCTTGAGCCCCGCGACCTCCGCGCCCTCGACCCGGATCGACCCAGCCTTGACGGGCACGAGGCCCATCAGGGTCTTCATCAGGGTGGTCTTGCCCATCCCGTTGCGGCCCATCACGGCGACGATCTCACCCGGCGCCACCGAGAAGGTGAGCCCGTGCAGGACCTCGCTCTGGCCGTAGGCGGCGTGCAGGTCCTCGACGGCGAGCGCCGGTGTCGCGGCCGGCATCGTGGCGAGCGGCGGTGGCTGGACGCCGGGCGGATGCGCAGTCTGAAGCGACGCCATCGTCAATGTCCCAAATAAACTTCGATGACCTTCGGGTCGTTCTTGACCCGCTCCATCGAACCTTCGGAGAGCACCTTGCCCTGGTGCAGGACCGTCACCCGGTGGGCGATGTCCTCGACGAACTTCATGTCGTGCTCGATCACCAGCACCGAGCGGCCCTTGATGATCTGGTTGAGGAGCTCGGCGGTCTTGATCCGCTCGCCGACGCTCATCCCGGCCACCGGCTCGTCGAGCATCAGCAGCTCCGGGTCTTGGATCAGCAGCATGCCGATCTCCAGCCACTGCTTCTGGCCGTGGCTCAGGAACTCGGCCCGCTCCTTCAGCTGGTCCTTCAGGAAGATCGTCTCGGCGATGCTGTGGATCCGGTCGCGGACCTCCGCGTCCCGCTTGAACGTGAGGGCGCCGAAGACCGAGCGGCCGCGGGGAAACGAGATCTCCAGGTTCTCGAACACCGTCAGGTCGTCGTAGATCGACGGCGTCTGGAACTTGCGGCCGACGCCGGCCTGCACGATGGCGCTCTCGGAGAGCTTGGTCAGCTCCTGGCCCTTGTACTTGATCGAGCCCGTGCTGGCCTTGGTGCGCCCGCAGATCAGGTCGAGGACTGTGGTCTTGCCGGCGCCGTTCGGGCCGATGATCACCCGGATCTCGTCCGGATCGACGTAGAACGACACGTCATTCACCGCCTTGAACCCGTCGAACGAGACCGTGAGCGCCTCGACGGCGAGGAGGTAGTCGGGCGGGGCCGCCTCGGCGCCGACCACGGGGGAGGAGAGGATCGCGGCGTTCATGGCATGCTCACTCGGCCGGGGCGCCGTGGGGTGGGGCGATGGCGGGCGCGGGCGCCTGCAGGCTCTTGGCGCGGCGGGTGAGGCGCGGCTCGATGTGCTCGCGCCAGATCCCGGCGAGACCATTCGGGAAGGCCAGCACCACCGCGATGAACAGGGCGCCGAGGCCGAACAGCCAAAGGTCGGGGAAGCTCTCGGAGAAGCTGGTCTTGGCCCAGTTCACCAAGAGCGTGCCCCAGACCGCGCCGAACAGGGACAGGCGCCCGCCGACCGCCGCGTAGATCACCATCTCGATCGAGGGGACGATGCCCACGAAGGAGGGCGACATGAACCCGACCTGGAGGGTGAACATCGCGCCGCCGATGGCCGCGAGTCCGGCCGCGAAGCAGAAGGCGAAGACCTTGAACCCCGCCACCGAGTAGCCGGAGAAGCGCACCCGGTCCTCCTTGTCGCGCATGGCGACGAGGATGCGGCCGAGCTTCGATTTCTTCACGTACTGCGCCGCCAGGATGCAGGCGATCAGGAGACCGCCGTTGACGAAGTACAGGATGACCTTCGCGTGATCGGTGCGGATGTCCCAGCCGTGGAGGGTACGCAGGTCGGTGATGCCGTTGATCCCGCCGGTATAGCCCTGCTGGCCGACGATCAGGATCGTCAGGATCGCGGCGATCGCCTGGGTGATGATGGCGAAGTAGGTGCCGCCGACCCTGCGCTTGAACATCGCGAAGGAAATCAGCATCGCGAACAGGACCGGGATGGCGACCGCGAGGATGATCGTCAGCGGCAGGCTCTTGAACGGCTGCCAGAACCAGGGGAGGGCGGTGATCTGGTTCCAGTCCATGAAGTCCGGAATGCCGGGCGTCGACTGGATCTTCGTGTTCTCGATGCTCGAAGCCTCCAGCTTCAAGTACATCGCCATGCCGTATCCGCCGAGGCCGAAGAACACGCCCTGGCCGAGCGAGAGGATGCCCGCGTAGCCCCAGCAGATCACCAGCCCGAGGGCGACGAACGCGTAGGTGAGGTACTTGCCGACGAGGTTGAGGCGGAAGCCGTCGAGCGCCAGCGGCAGGACGACCAGGATCACGCCCGCCAGCAGAGCCAGGCTCAGCCACTCCACCGGCTTCATGAACGGGTTGTCGTTGACGGTGACGGACTTGGTGAGGGTCTGGACCGGATTCGTCATGGTCGAACAATCCTCAGCGCCGGACCTTGAGGGTGAAGAGGCCCTGGGGCCTCAGCATCAGGATGCCGACCACCGCGAGCAGGGTGATGACCTTGGCCATCGAGCCGGAGAGGAAGAACTCCAGGGTCGACTGCGTCTGGGAGATCGAGAAGGCCGACGCGATGGTGCCGAGCAGGCTCGCGGCGCCGCCGAACACGACGATCAGGAAGGTGTCGACGATGTAGAGCTGGCCGGAGGTCGGCCCGGTGGAGCCGATCATCGTGAAGGCCGAGCCGGCGATACCCGCGATGCCGCAGCCGAGGCCGAATGTGTAGCGGTCGACCTTCTCGGTATCGATGCCGACCGCCCCCGCCATGGCGCGGTTGGCCATCACGGCGCGGACCTGCTGGCCGAAGCGCGAGCGGAAGATCAGGAGCGCGACAGAGACCGTGATCAGGATGGTCACGGCCATGACGAACAGGCCGTTGATCGGGATCTCGATCGTGTCTGTGACCTGCACCGAGCCGATCAGCCAGGACGGCAGCTCGACGCCGACCTCACGGGCGCCGAAGATCGACCGATAGGCCTGCTGGAGGATCAGCGACAGGCCCCAGGTGGCGAGGAGCGTATCGAGCGGGCGCTTGTAGAGGAACCGGATCAGGCCCCATTCCACCAGCATGCCGAGCGCGCCGGAGGCGAGGAAGGCCAGACCCATCGCGATGAAGAAGTAGATCGGGAAGAGCGCCGGCAGGTAAGTCTGGAAGAAGGTCGAGCAGAGATAGGTGACGTAGGCGCCGAGGATCATGAACTCCCCGTGGGCCATGTTGATCACGCCCATCTGCCCGAAGATGATCGCCAGCCCGAGGGCCATCAGCAGGTAGACGGAGAACAGGATCAGGCCGGCGAAGCCCTGCATGGCGAAGATCGCGCCGAGGTCGCCGAGGGAGTAGTCGCCGAGCATGGTTTCGGACTTCCGCAAATGGAGTGCGTCTTCTGCCGGCTCGTCACCGTCTACGGCGCAGGTTGAGCCGTCTTTGCGAGCGAAGCGAAGCAATCCAGGGAGGCGCTACGCTCTGAGAATTCCCGCTGCCCTGGGTCGCTTCGCTGCGCTCGCGATGACGAGGGGAGGGGTGATGTCACCCCTCCGGACAACGGATTACTGATATCCCTTCGGGAACGGATCCGGCTTGATCAGCTCGGGACTGGTGTAGACGATCTCGAACTGGCCGTCGGTCTTGGCCCGGCCGACCCGGGTCTTCGACCAGAGGTGATGGTTCTCGTCGATCTTCACGTAGCCTTCCGGCGCGCCCTTGAACTCCAGCCCCGGAGAGGCCGCCACCACCTTGTCGACGTCGAAGGAGCCGGCCTTCTCGCAGGCCATCTTCCACAGGAACGGGCCGAGATACGCCGCCTGCGTCACGTCGCCGATGACGGTCTTCTCGCCCCACATCTTCTTGAACGCGGCGACGAAGGCCTTGTTGTTCTCGTTGTCGATCGACTGGAAGTACTTCATGCAGGCATAGGCCCCGGCGATGTTTTCGCCGCCGATGCCGTCGATCTCGTCCTCGGTGACCGAGATGGTCATCAGCACCTGCTTCGACAGATCGATGCCGGCCGCCTTGAGCTGCTTGTAGAACGCCACGTTCGAGCCGCCGACCACGTCGGCGAAGATCACCTTCGGCTTCGTGAGCTTGATCTTGTTTATCACCGAGTTGAACTGCGTATGGCCGAGGGGGAAGTATTCCTCGCCGACGACCTTGCCCTTGAGCACGTTCTCGACATGCTTGCGGGCGATCTTGTTGGAGGTGCGCGGCCAGATGTAGTCCGAGCCGATGAAGTAGAAGCTGTCGCCGCCCTTCTCCTTGTGGACCCAGTCGAGGCCGGCGAGGATCTGTTGGGTGGCTTCCTGGCCGGTATAGAAGACATTCTTGGACTGCTCGAGGCCCTCGTAGAAGGTCGGATAGTACAGAAGGCCGTTATACTGCTCGAAGACCGGTAGCACCGCCTTGCGCGAGGCCGAGGTCCAGCAGCCCATCACGGCGGCGCAATGGTCGTTGACGAGGAGCTTCTTGGCCTTCTCGGCGAAGGTCGGCCAGTCGGAGGCGCCGTCCTCCTGGATGATCTTGATCTTGCGGCCGAGCACGCCGCCGGCGTCGTTGATCTGCTGGATCGCGAGTTTTTCCGCTTCCTGGGCGCCCGTCTCCGAGATCGCCATGGTGCCGGTGATCGAGTGCAGGATGCCCACCGTCACCTCGGTGTCGGTCACGGCGAGGCCGGTGGTGTTCACGGCCGCGGTCGGCGGCGCCGCCCAGGCGCTGCGCGGCATCAGGGCCAGCGCCGGGGCGCCGGCCAGCCCCATGAGCAGCCTGCGCCGCAGCGGGGAGCGCAAGCCGCGATCGGCGCCAGTGTCGGTATCGTCTGCCATCTGCCTGACCCTGTTGGCGTCCGGTCCTTGAGAGGCGGGCCGGATCGACGAGCGCAGGCTAGGTCCTGGGTTGCCGTGCGGCCTATACGCGATTTTGCGTATGGCCGCGTTCTTGCTTGCCCTGCATCATCGCGGCGGAATACTTTGAGGTTGCGGTGACCGGAAGCGCGATTGAGGCGAGCACCGCTCGGGTGCTTGGTGTTTCGCGCGCGCGCGTGACGAATGCTTTCCCGGCGACGGGTCGTGGCCGGTTCGTCCGAGTCCGGCGCGCATGAGCGGGCCGCAGCGCATCATCCCCATCCGGCGGGACTACAATCGATTCGTCGCGGACGAGACGCTGGAGGATTACGCCCTCCGCTTCACCGCCAAGAAGGCCCGCCGCTGGTCCGGCTTCGAGGTGGCGCAGACCGCTCTCGGGTCGATCTCGTTCCTGGCCCTGGAGGCGATCGGCGGGACGCTGGCGCTGACGGCGGGCCTGCCCAACACGATCGCGGCGGTGCTGGTGGTCGGCCTGATCATCTTCGCCACGGCGGCGCCGATCACGGTCTACGCCGCCCGCTACGGGGTCGACATGGACCTCCTGACCCGGGGCGCCGGCTTCGGCTATCTCGGCTCGACCGTCACGTCGCTGATCTACGCGAGCTTCACCTTCCTGTTCTTCGCCATCGAGGCCGCGATCATGGCCCTGGCGCTGCAGCTCTGCTTCGGGTTGCCCCTCGGCGTCGGCTATCTGCTCTGCGCCGGCGCGGTGATCCCGCTCGTCGTCTACGGGATCCGGCTGATCAGCCGCTTCCAGATCTGGACGCAGCCGATCTGGATCGTCCTGAGCCTGCTGCCGCTGGTCTTCGTGGCGGCGCAGGGCGGGGGGGCGCTGAGCGCGCTGGCGGGCTTCCCCGGGCTCGACGGCGGCGGTGCCGGCTTCGATCTCGCCCGGTTCGGGCTGGCCACCGGCGTCCTGCTGGCGCTGCTGGCCCAGGTCGGCGAGCAGGTCGACTTCCTGCGCTTCGTGCCGGAGCCGGCCTGGCCGGGGGATCGCCGGTGGTGGCTGGCGGTGCTCTCGGGCGGGGCCGGCTGGATCCTGCCCGGGATGCTCAAGATCCTGCTCGGCGCGGCCCTCGCCGTCCTGGCACTGGGGCATGGGGTGTCCCCCGAGCACGCGGCGGAGCCGACGCGCATGTACGCGGTGGCGTTCGGCTACCTGACCGGGGAGGGGAGCCGGGCGGCGCTGCTGCTCACCGGACTGTTCGTCGTCGTGTCGCAGCTCAAGATCAATCTGACCAACGCCTATGCCGGCTCGATCGCGTGGTCGAACTTCTTCTCCCGGCTGACCCACAGCCATCCCGGGCGGGTGGTCTGGCTGGTCTTCAACGTCGCCATCGCGGTGCTCCTGATGGAGTTCGGCATCGACAAGACCATCGGGAGCACGCTGCCGCTCTACGCCTCCGTGGTCTCGGCCTGGGTCGGTGCGCTCGCGGCCGACCTCGCGGTCAACAAGCCCCTCGGCCTCTCGCCGCCGGGCATCGAGTTCAAGCGCGCCCATCTCTACGCGGTGAATCCCGTGGGGACCGGGGCCATGGCGCTGGCGCTGGCCGCCGGCGGGGCGGCCTATGTCGGCTGGCTCGGACCGGCGATGCAGCCCTTCGCACCGCTCCTGACCCTCGCCGCCGCCTTCTGTGCCGCCCCGGCGATCGCCTGGGCGACCGCGGGGCGCTGGTATCTCGCCCGGACTCCGAAGCAGGACTGGGGCGCCGCGGAGGTTGTCTGCCGGGTCTGCGAACTGCCCTTCGAGGGCGAGGACATGGCCCATTGCCCGGCCTACGACGCCCCGATCTGCTCGCTCTGCTGCTCCCTCGACGCCCGCTGCGGCGACTTGTGCAAGCCCCACGGCCGACTGGAGGTGCAGGCGCAGGCCGTCGTCGCCCGGTTCCTGCCGGGTCGCACGGCCGCCTGGATCGGCGCGCCGCTCGGCCGCTACCTCGCGGTCATGCTGACGCTCTGCGCGGTGATCGGGCTGATCCTCGGGATCGTCCATGCCGGCGCGACGATCGGGCATCCGGAGAATCGCGAGGTCCTGCGCGCGGCACTGACCAGCGTGTTCTTCACCCTGGTGGTGATCCTCGGCGTGGTGGCGTGGCTCTTCGTCCTCGCGCAGGAGAGCCGGCGTGTCGCCCAGTCGGAGACGATGCGCCAGACGGCCCTCTACGAAGCCGAGATCGCCGCCCACAAGGTCACCGACGCCAAGCTTCAGGAGGCCAAGGAGCGGGCCGAGGCCGCCAACCAGGCCAAGAGCCGCTACGTGGTCGGGATCAGCCACGAACTGCGCACCCCGCTCTCGACGGTGCTGGGCTATGCACAGCTCCTCGAATCGGATCCGGCGATCCCGGCGCAGCGCCTCAACGCCATCCGGGTGATCCGGCGCAGCGGCCAGCACCTGTCCGGCCTGATCGATGGCCTGCTCGACATCTCGCGCATGGAGGCTGGCCGGCTCCAGATCCACCGCGACGAGGTGCGCTTGACCGAGTTCCTCGACCAACTGGTCGACATGGTCCGGCTGCAGGCCCGCGAGGCCGGGCTGGAGTTCCGTTTCTCGCGGCCCGAGATTCTGCCCACCGTGGTCGCCACCGACGAGAAACGCCTGAGGCAGGTGCTCCTCAACCTGCTGTCGAACGCCATCAAGTTCACGCCGGCCGGCACCGTGTCGCTGGATCTGAGCTATCGCAGCCAGATCGCGGTGTTCACGATCCGCGACACCGGCCCCGGCATCCCGGAGGCGGATCTGGCGCGGATCTTCGAGCCGTTCGAGCGCGGTTCGACGCCGGCCGCCCGCAGCACGCCGGGAACCGGGCTCGGGCTCACCATCGCCAACCTGCTGGCCCAGCTGCTCGGCGGCGAGATCACCATCGTGGCCGCGCCCGGTGGGGGCACGCAGGCGCGCCTGCGCCTGATGCTGGCCTCCGTGGCCCAGCCGGCCCCGATCGTGCTGCCGACCCCGTCGCCGCCGCCGGAGCGGGCCTACGCGGGCGCGCGGCGTACCGTCCTCGTGGCCGACGACGACACCGCCCACCGCGCCCTGATGCGGGCGATCCTGGAGCCCCACGGGATCGCGGTGCGCGAGGCCGGCTCGGGGCTCGAATGCCTGAGGGCTGTCGCGGCCGGCGGCCTCGACCTGATTCTCCTCGACATCGCCATGCCGGGGATGAGCGGTTGGGCCGTGGCCGCCTCCCTGCGGGCCGCCGGCCATGCCGGTCCGATCGCCATGATGTCGGCCAACGTCCACGAGATCAGCCCGGTGCGGGGCGACGATGCTCCCCACGACGCCATCTTCGCCAAGCCCTTCGACCTGCGCGACGTGATGGACCGGATCGGCAAGCTGCTCCACCTGGAATGGACGGAGCCGGGCATCCCCGCCCGGCGCGAGCCGCTTTCCGCATCGGCGGCCGCGGAGGGACCCGGCCCCGAGCATATCGGCGAACTTCTCCGCCTCGGCCGGATCGGCTATATCCGCGCCATCGAGGCCAAGCTTGCCCAGCTCGAGGAGGATGTCTCGGTGCCCCCTGCCTTCGTCGCCCGGATGCGCGGCCTCGTGGAGGGTTACGATCTGCGCCGCTACCTGTCGGTCCTGCAGGACCTTGCCCGCAATGGCTGACGCGCCGACGACCCAGCCGCACCGGGACGTGATCCTGGTGGTCGACGATTCCCCCGACACGCTGAGCTTCCTCACCGACGCGATCGAGCGGTCGGGCGCGACCGTGCTGGTCGCGGTCGGCGGCGACCTCGCCCTGGCCCTGGTGGAAGAGATCACCCCCGACGTGATCCTCCTCGACGCGGTGATGCCCGGCATGGACGGGTTCGAGACCTGCCGCCGGCTCAAGGCCAAGCCGCAGCTCGCCGGGGTCCCGGTGATCTTCATGACCGGGCTCAGCGAAACCGAGCACATCGTGATGGGCCTCTCCGCCGGCGGGATCGACTACGTCACCAAGCCGATCGCTCCCGACGAGATCCTGGCCCGGATCCGCGTGCATCTCGCCAGCGCCCGGGCCGCACAGAGCGCGCGAGCGGCCCTCGACACCACGGGGCGGACCCTGTTCGCGGTCGCCGAGGACGGGACCGTCCTGTGGTCGACCCCGCAGGCCGGGCGATTGCTGGCCGGGCTCGCCGCCGATCCGTCCGCCGCCCTCGAGCTGCCCGCCAGAGCCCGCGACTGGCTGCGCGGATGCCTCGCCGGCGCCGCCCAACCCCTGACCCTGACCGATCGCGACGGCGCCGCCTATGCCCTGAGCTTCATCGGCCGCACCCCGGACGAGATCCTGCTCCGCCTGTCGCGCGACGCGCTCTCGGGGGGGGTCGAGCGGCTGCGGGCGCGCCTGCCGGTCACCGGACGCGAGGCCGAGGTCCTGCTCTGGCTGTCCCGGGGCAAGTCGAGCCGCGACATCGGCGAGATCCTGGGCCTCAGCCACCGGACCGTGACCAAGCACCTCGAAGGCATCTACGCCAAGCTCGGCGTCGAGAACCGCACGGCAGCCTCGATCATCGCGGCGCGGCACCTGCAGGACTGAGCCGGACGATGGATCCCCATCTTGTCCACAGGCCTCGCGGCCTCGCGCAACCCATTGGTAAGCGCCGGCACCGCACGGTCCCGGCTCAGACCGACAATCCGGGTCCGGATGCGATGATGACCAGCCAGCAGCTCGCCGACGAACTGAAGCGGATCGCCACCACGCAGGTCAGCGACATCACCCGGGCGGTGAAGGAGGGCCAGAAGTCGATCGCGCTCAACGAGGTGCGGGACATGGCGCGGCGTCTCGGCCTGCTGGCCGACGCCTTCGATCCGAAATCCGCGGCCGAGAGGTCCGAGTCCACCGCCGAGTCCACCGCCGAGCCCGTCGACGACGCGCAGGCCGCCTGACACCTTCTCCGGCGGTTCCCCGCCGGTTGCCTCCCAGGAGCGCTTCATGGTCCGCGCCCACTTCACCATCCGCCTCGGCAACGCCTCGCTCCCGGCCTCGGCGGCCCAGTGGGTCGACGACGTCGAGGCCGCCCGGACCACCGCGCGCACGATCGTGCAGGGCCTGATGCGCCAGCACGGCGGCGACCCGCGGCTCATGGAGGCGGCCATGGTGATCACCGACGATGACGGGGCCACGCTCCTGGAACTGTCCTTCCTCGACACGCTCTACCTGCCCGTCGAGCCGGTGGCGGATGCGGACCGCCGCCGTCCCCGCGCTCCGCGCGGGGCCGCGCCGCGGGGGCTGACCCTGGCCCTGGCTCCGGTCCGGCGCCTCGCCGGCGCGCTCGGCATGCGCGCGCACGCCCTGTCGGCGCGCTGAAGCCCGTTCAGCCGTAGAGATCGCTGACCACGAAGCCCCGCGGCGCGAGGCGTTCCGCCAGGACGCGCCGGTGGCAGCCGGCCGGGTCGCGCTCGAAGCAGAGCAGGCAGATCGGTGCGGCCTCGGCCAGCGTGGCGAGGTCCTCGAGGGCCTGCAGCCCGGCGGCGGTGTCCAGCACCTCCTCGCAGTAGATCCGGCGCATCAGGGCCGCGTCCCCGGCCCTTGCGGCCTGCCGCCCCGCTTTCGGCGTCCCGAGGCTGCGCAGGTGCGCGTAGTCCAGGCCGGCCTCGCGCAGGGAGGTCCCGAGGGCGCCCTTCGAGAAGCCGCGCTTGCGCGAGTTCGCCACCGCCCGGACATCGGCCAGAACCGCGACGCCGGCCGATCGCAGGACTCCGACGAGGYGCTCCGAATCGAGGCCTTCGTAGCCTATGGTAAACAGATGCTTGCTCACGGTGCCGTATCCGGACTCGCGTTGCGGAACCGCGACTTAGCCGGATGGCGCCCTGTGAACCAGCCGGGGATGGGATGCGTATGTCGCGGGGATGCAACGGATCTCGGAATTCCGCCGCAATGATCGCAAAGCTCCGTTAACCGCGCCGGGGCCATCGAATACGCCTGTCTGTGGCGCATCTTCGGTGGCGGGCTAAACACTGATGTCGCGGATCTACGAGCTTTCGCGTTCGCCGGCCCGAACATGGGCCGGGCACCTGACCCGCCGGTTGATGCCGGTGCGACGCCTCGCCGGGCGGTTCGCCGCAGCCGCGATCCTCGCAGGCCTCGCCGCCTGCGCGTCGAACAACGACTTCTATCCGACCAAGGGCGACGCCAAGCCCCATCCGGGGGTGGCTAAGGCCAAGCTCCACCCGATCCAGGGCATCGACATCTCGAAGTGGCAGGGCAACGTCGACTGGGCCTCGGTCCGGGCCTCCGGCACGCAGTTCGCGTTCATCAAGGCCACCGAGGGCGGTGATCACGTCGACGAGCGCTTCCGGACCAACTGGGACGGCGCCGCCCGGGCAGGCGTTCCGCGGGGAGCCTACCATTTCGTGTTCTGGTGCCGCTCCGCCAGGGAGCAGATGGACTGGTTCAGAAAGAACGTCCCGAACGATCCCACTGCCCTCCCGCCTGTGCTCGACGTCGAGTGGAACGGGCACTCGCAGACCTGCCCCAAGAAGCTGCCGAAGGCGCAGGCCCTGGCGATGGTCACCGAGATGCTGGAGGAGATGGAGCGCTATACCGGCAAGCGCCCGATCATCTACACCGACATCACCTTCCACAAGGACGTGCTGGAGGGCGAACTTCCGGATTACCCGCACTGGCTGCGCTCCACGGCGGCCGAACCGGAGCAGCGGTTCGTCAACCGTAAGTGGATGCTCTGGCAGTTCACTTCCACGGGGCGT
This sequence comes from Methylobacterium sp. P3_A11, assembly GCF_056403155.1. Lineage (NCBI taxonomy): Bacteria > Pseudomonadati > Pseudomonadota > Alphaproteobacteria > Hyphomicrobiales > Methylobacteriaceae > Methylobacterium > Methylobacterium sp. P3_A11. The sequence goes on along the minus strand of NZ_JBFUGA010000022.1, from coordinate 12,145 downwards.
GTTCCCGGCGTGCGGGGCGACGTCGACCGCAACGCTTTCTACGGTACGCCATCCGATTGGGCCTCGTTCCTGTCCACGGATTGCGATCCGCGAGAGCACAAGCGGCTCTCGGAGCAAGGTCTTTGCACGGATAAGTAGAATGGAAGCCGAGCCGCAACCTAGGTTAATTCGAGGGCGGTGGGTGCGGCGTATGCTGGATGGGCGTGCCCCCTGACGGGTGAGCCCGCGAGGATCCCGACGGGAGCCTCTCCTCCCGCATCCAGCCCGCATGCCGATCGAACCTGCCGCCCCTACGGGCAATCTGCTGCTCGATGCGCTTCCGGGATCGGATCGCGCGCTGATCGCGCCCCATCTTGAGTCTTCGCGCTTCGACAGGGGGGATGCGGTGTTCGTGGCGGGTGCCCCGGTCGACACTGTGACCTTTCCCTGCGGGCAGGCTGTCGTGGCGCTGGTCATCGCCACCCGGGACGGCCGGACGGCGGAGACCGCCAGCGTCGGCCACGAGGGGGCGCTGGGCGGGATCATCGGCCAGGGTCGGCTGCCGGCCTCGGCGGGTGGGCTGGTGCTGGTGGGCGGGCCGATGCTGCGCATCGGTGCGGATCGGCTTCGACAGGCCGCGCAGCGGTCCGACACGCTCCGCGATTATCTCGCTCGCTACGCCGACTGCTTCCTGGCTCAGCTGCTCCAGATCGCCGCCTGCAACGCCCTGCACCCGATCGAGCAACGCTGTCTCCGCTGGCTGCTGTCGCTGCAGGACCGCGTCGGAGACGACACCCTTCCGATCACCCACGAAGTTTTGGCCTCGATGCTGGCAGTCCAGCGCACCTACCTCACGCGGATCCTGCGGGTCCTGCAGGAGCAGGGTCTGATCCGGGTTGGGCGGGGACGCACCACGATCCTCGACCGCCGGGCGGTCTCGGCCGCCGCCTGAGAATGCCATGCCCGCGTGAGGCTGCATTGCGATGCGGTCTTGGGCGCCCCGTCTCATGCCTCCGGCCGTCCCCGGGCCGGACCGTTTCCGACCGCCGATCGGGTCTCGCACGCGGGCTGAGATGCCAGCCCCGATCCGGGGACGACCGGCACGCAGACCGGCGTGGCGATCCCCGGCACGGGCACCACCACCACGTCGAGTCCGTAGATCAGGCGCAGCATCGCCGGGGTGACCGTCCTGGCGGGCGGCCCCTTGGCGGCCAAGCGGCCGGCAGCACGCGCTCGACCCGATCGGGAAGCTCGACGGTGCGGCCAGCCGCGTCGGTGAAGGGCCGCGCATCGGCTTCGCCGGCGAGCGAGGCGCCGCAGCCGCGAACGCACGGCATCAGGCGGATTTGCGCTCCAGGATCTCGATCAGCGCGCCGTCAGGTCCCTCCACGAAGGCGATCCGCAGGCCCGGTCCCCGTTCGGTGATGCCGGCGCGCACGGTCACGCCGCGGGCGGTGAGATCGGCCATCGCGACCTCGATGTCGGCGACGCGCAGCCCCACATGCTCGATGCCGAGGCAGGGGGTGGAAGCCGCCGGTGCGGTCTCGGCCGGCGCCTGCTCGATGAAGACGGCGAGACCGCCGAGGTCGAGCACGACCCGCTGCACCGGGTCGTCGCCAACGCGCTTCACCTCGCGCGCTCCGAAGGTCTCGACGTAGAACGCGGCGGCCTTGACGGCATCGCGGCTGCGCAGATGGAGGTGGTCGCAGGTGTAGTGCATCGGGGCTCCGGTTTTCGATCCCTGCGCGCGCCGAACTCCGGCACGGGCCTGCTGGAGGTACTATTCCGCGCCGCAGGGCACGATAGGCCGCGCGCGGCGCCGCGGCGAGGTCGGCCGCTTGACGTTCGGACCGAACCCGCAGACTTTCGCCGCCAGGACCGTTGCAGGGATGCAACATCCATCCCACATCCGGGTGGCGAACCCACACCGCACAGCCAAGAGATCCATGCGCAATCCCTACGACGTGCTGGGCGTGGCCAAGGGGGCGAGCGAGGCCGAGATCAAGAAGGCCTATCGCAAGCTCGCCAAGGACTTCCACCCCGACCGCAACAAGAACGACGTCAAGGCCAAGGACCGGTTCGCCGAGGCGAATTCGGCCTATGAAATCCTGGGCGACGCCGAGAAGCGCAAGCAGTTCGACCGCGGCGAGATCGATGCCGAAGGCAAGCCGCGCGCGACCGGTTTCGAAGGGTTCGGCGGCTTCGGCGGCGGCCGCGGCGGCAACTTCGACTTCGAGAACATGGCCCGCGCCCAGCGCGGCGGCATGGGCGGCGGGATGGGCGAGGATATCTTCTCGCACATCTTTGGTGAGGCCTTCCGCGCCGGGGGCGCCGGCCCGGGCGGCCAACGTCAGGCCGCCAAGGGGGACGACGTGGCCGCCGAACTGGCGGTGACCCTGGAGCAGGTCGCCAGCGAGGAGAAGCTGCGCCTCTCCCTGCCCACCGGGCGGGAGGTCGACGTGATGATCCCCCGCGGCGTGATCGACGGCCAGACCATCCGCCTGCGCGGCCTCGGCCAGAGCGCCGGCCCGCGTGGGGAGGCGGGCGACGCACTCCTGACCATTCGGCTCCGGCCGCATCCGCGCTTCACCGTCGAGGGAGCCGACCTGCGCACCCCCGTCGACGTGCCGTTGGAGGATGCCGTCCTCGGCGGGACGATCCGCGTGCCGACGCTCACGGGCGCCGTGGAGATGAAGATCCCCGCCATGACGAGTTCCGGCCGGACCTTCCGCCTGCGCGGCAAGGGCCTGCCCAAGAAGGACGGGACGCGGGGCGACCTGTTCGCCACCACGGCGATCGTGCTGCCCGAGAGCGAGGATGCGGCGCTGACGGAGTTCGCCCGCGGTCGACGGGCGGCCAATCCGGCCTAGCGCATCTGTTCCGGAACCCTGCTGCACCGTTTGGGACGAGCCTTCGGGGTTGGCACCCCGCCACGGGCGAAAGGACGCGGCTTACGGGGAGCGACCACGGCGCGATCCGGGGGCTGCGCGACCCGGGCCATCGCTCGATCCGATCCGCTCGGGTACGGCTCGCGGGAGAGCGGACACGTCACGCGAGGGCCGCCTGAAAGCCCTCCGCGGCGCCCCGGACTTCCGTCGCCGGGCTGGCTCCGCTAAGGAGGCCACCCGGCTCCGACAGGGGTCGCGCGGCTTCGGGATCGATCATGGCGGAACACGGGCAGGGCCTTCTGGCGGGCAAGCGGGGCATCGTCCTCGGGGTCGCCAACAACCGCTCGATCGCCTGGGGCATCGCCCGGAGCGCCCGCGCCCACGGCGCCGAACTCGCCTTCACCTATCAGGGTGATGCCCTGCGCAAGCGGGTCGAGCCGCTCGCCAAGGAACTCGACGCCCACGTCATCGGCCATTGCGACGTCACCGAGGCGGCCACGATCGACGCGGTCTTCGCGGAGGCCGCGAAGGTCTTCCCGGACGGCATCGACTTCGTCGTCCACTGCATCGCCTTCTCAGACAAGGACGAGCTCACCGGCCGCTACATCGAGACCTCCGAGGACAACTTCACCAAGTCCCTCCTGGTCTCGTGCTACTCGTTCACCGCCGTGGCCCAGCGGGCCGAGAAGATCATGCGGCCGGGCGGCTCGCTCGTGACGCTGACCTATTACGGCGCCGAGAAATGGATGCCGCACTACAACGTCATGGGCGTGGCGAAGGCGGCGCTCGAAGCGTCGGTGCGCTATCTGGCGGCCGACCTCGGGCCGAAGAACATCCGGGTCAACGCGATCTCGGCCGGCCCGATCAAGACGCTGGCTGCGTCGGGCATCGGCGACTTCCGATACATTCTGAAGTGGAACGAGTACAACGCGCCCCTCCGCCGGACGGTCACCATCGGCGAGGTCGGCGAGACGGCGGCCTATCTGGTGTCCGACATGGCGGCCGGCATGACCGGCGAGATCCTGCACGTGGATGCCGGCTATCACGTCGTCGGCATGAAGAACCCCGATGCTCCGGACCTGACCCTCGATAAGGATTAGCGATCGGCGCGGGCGGGCCGACCCGACCCGGGTCGCGCGTGCCGGCATCGCTGGAACGCTGCCGGACCTGCGTCGTGCCGCGCGCAGACGATTTCAACCCGCCTCGGCCTCGGCGGATTCGCCCGAGAGCCGCACGCGCTCGATCCGCGTCTCGCCGTAGCGCTTGACCACGGTCCGGGGCCTGGCGCCGCCGTGTTCCGCCACGTTCTCCGCCAACCGTTCGGAATGCGTGACCGGCCAGACCTGCGTGCGCTCCGCCGCCCAGGCGATCAGTCGGGCCAGCGGCGCCAGCAGATCGGGGTTGCAGGCTGGTCTGGGGCTCGTTCAGGGCGATGAAGGGCGGCAGGCGATAGCCGAGCAGCGCAGTTGAGGTTGGTCTTGCCGGTACCGGCTCCGCCGACGAAGACCGAAAGCGGTTCGATGGGAAAGCCGATCCGCCGCAGGGCGCGGTATCCTGAGACCGCGACCTCCCGAACAACCAGCATCCCGCGGCCCCCGCCTCAGTCCGGCACCGTCAGATCCGCGATGCCTTTGGCGGCCTCGGGGAAGCACGGGTCCATGGCCCCCAGTGTATCCGCCACCGTCTTGGCGATCACGTAGTTCCGGAACCACTTGTGATTGGCCGGCACTACCAGCCAGGGGGCGGAGGGCGTCGAGCAGCGCGACAGGGCGTCTGCGAAGGCCTGCTGGTAGGAATCCCAGGATTTCCGTTCGACGAGATCGGCCGGGTCGAACTTCCAGTGCTTCTGCGGATCGGCAATCCGGGCCTCCAAGCGCTTCTTCTGCTCGGCCTTGGAAATGTGCAGGAAGAACTTGACGACCGTGGTTCCGGATTCGGTGAGCAGCCGCTCGAAGTCGTTGATCCGGTCGTAGCGGCTCTTCCAGATCGCTTCGGGCACGAGGCCCTTCACCCGCACCACGAGCACGTCCTCGTAGTGGCTGCGGTTAAACACCCCGATCATGCCGCGACCCGGCACCCGTGCGTGATAGCGCCACAGGAAGTCGTGATCGAGTTCCTCGCTCGACGGCACCTTGAACGACGCCACCGCGCAGCCCTGGGGATTCACACCCTTGAGGATCGAGCGGATCGTCCCGTCCTTGCCGCCGGTATCGATCGCCTGGAAGACCAGGAGCAGGCTGCGGCTGCGTTCGGCATAGAGGCGTTCCTGGAGGGCCACGATGCGCTCGCGCTCCCCATCGAGTGCGTCCTTCGCCCAGTCCTTGTCGAGCCCGCCAGTGTCGTCCGGGTCCACCGCGGCGAGGTCGAACGCGGATCCGGGTGTGACCGCGACGATGCCCGGCGCGGCGAGGATCGGGACGCGCCGGTGGCTCCCCGCGGCCGCCGGGACGGTCCCGGCAATCGTATCGAGGCCGCTTGCCCAGCGCGCCGTCGACGGGCGCTGCGCCCCGGCGACCCCGTTCAGGTCGTCACCGTCTGTCACGCCGCCGTCGCGCTTGTGGCCGCGATGATGCTTGCCGTGCTTCTTGGACATGGGGCAGGACCTGTTTCCGGATTTTGCCGACCGACGGCGAGAACGGCCAGCGCTCCTGGCCGTTCCGGATGCCTGCGCAGGACGGGGTTGAGACGGTTGGGGACGATCTATTTCATTCGCCATGGCCAGACCGCCTGGAATGCCGAGGGGCGCCTCCAGGGCGGGCGTGACACCGACCTCAACGCCCAAGGCGAGGCGCAGGCCGCCGCCGTCGCCGAGCGCCTCGCCGCCGCGGCGGGACCCGCGCTGGCGGAGGCGGACTTCGTGGCGAGCCCCCTGAAGCGCACCCGGCGCACCATGGAGATCCTGCGGGCCGCCCTCGGCCTGCCGCCGGAGACGTACCGCACCGATCCGCGCCTGCGGGAGATCGGCTTCGGCAGCTGGGAGGGTTCGACCTGGGCCGAGATCCGGCGCCGCGACCCGGCCGGGGCGGCCGGCCGCGACCGGGATCGCTGGCATTACCGCCCGCCCGGGCTCGGGGGCGAGAGCTACGCCGCCCTCGTCGAGCGGGTCGGCCCGATGTTCTCCGCCGTGGCGCGGGATACGGTGGTCGTCGCCCATGGCGGTGTCGCGCGGGCCGCCCTGGTCGCCCTCGGCCACCTCGACATCTACGCCGCGCCGCGCCTCGGCATCCGTCAGGGCGAGGTCCTGATCCTGGAGCCCGGCGGCTGGCGCTGGGCTTGATCCTGAAAGCCGGCGCAGTGCAAAGCCGCCTCGATAACGGCACGATCGACAGGCTATAGGGCGGCGGCCACGGAAGGCGCCGGCCCGGGCGGGCGGCCAGCGGAGCAGCGGATGAGCGACGTCGCCGAGAAGACCCGGCCCGGCCCGGCGGCCGGGAAGCGCGAGCGCCCTGGGGACGCGGCGGCCTTCCTGCGCGGGGACCATCGGCCGGACCTGATCCGCGACGAGGTGCTGGCCGAGATCTTCCTGCATTCGGCCGCGGAGCGACCCGGCCATCCCTGTCTCGTCGATGGCGCGCGCGTTGAGGCCGGAGGCGTCCACCCGCACCTGACCTACGCCGAGGTTGCCGCCCGCGCCGGCCGGATCGCCGCCGGTCTCGCCCATCGCGGCATCGGCCCCGGCGACGTCGTCGGCCTGTGGATGGCCCGCGGCCCGGATCTCCTCGTAGCGCAGATCGGCATCACCCTGTCGGGGGCGGCCTGGCTGCCCTTCGATGCCGAGGCGCCGGCCGACCGGGTGGGCGTCTGCCTCACGGATGCGGCCGCGAAGGCGCTGCTGGTCTCCCCGGCGCTGGCTTCGACCGCGCCCGACGCGGCCCCCGCGCTGACGCTGCCGGACCTCGAGGCCGGGACGCCGGCCGACGCGCCCGTCCCGGACCCGCGCGCCGCCGGCCTGACGGCGGATCATCCGGCCTACCTGATCTACACCTCCGGCTCGACCGGCGTGCCCAAGGGCATCGTCATCAGCCACGCCAACATCTGCCATTTCCTGCGGTCGGGGAACGCGCTCTACGGGATGCGCGCCGACGACGTGGTGTTCCAGGGCGCCTCGGTGGCCTTCGACCTCTCCATGGAGGAGATCTGGGTCCCCTATCTTGTCGGTGCGACCCTGTTCGTGGCGAGCCCAGCCATGATGGGCGACGTCGAATCGCTTCCGGGGATCCTGGAGGCGGAGCGGATCACGGTGCTCGATACCGTGCCCACCCTGCTGGCGATGATCTCGGGCGACCTGCCGACGGTACGCCYCGTCCTCCTCGGCGGCGAGGCGCTGCCCGAGCCGCTGGTCGCTCGCTGGGCGACGGGGTCCCGGCAGCTGTTCAACACCTATGGACCGACCGAGGCCACCGTGGTGGCGACCGCCGCCGAGATGCGGCCCGGCGAGCCGGTGACCATTGGCGGCCCCATCCCCAACTACTCGGTCTACGTGGCGGGCGAGGATCTGAGCCTGCTCGGCCGCGACCAGCAGGGCGAGCTGCTGATCGGTGGCCCCGGCGTCGCGCGGGGATACCTCGCGCGGCCGGAGCTGACGGCGGAGAAGTTCATCGCGAACCCCTTCGCGTCGGACGGCACCGATCCGGTGCTCTACCGCTCGGGCGACGCGGTGTCGCTCGACGCCGCCGACCGGATCGTGTTCCACGGCCGCATCGACGATCAGGTCAAGATCCGCGGCTTCCGGGTCGAGCTCGGCGAGATCGAGGCGCGCATCCGCAGCGTTCCCGACATCAACCAGGCCGCCGTGGTGCTGCGCCAGGACGACGGCGTCGACCGCTTGGTCGCCTTCCTGATCCCGGAGCGCGGCCGCTCCATCGAGACCGCGTCCCTGCGCCGGACGCTCGCCGGCCAGATGCCGCCCTACATGGTGCCGGGCCATTTCGAGGTGACCGAGAGCCTGCCGCGCCTGACCTCCGGCAAGGTCGACCGCAAGGCCCTGAAGAGCGCCCCGCTCACGGTCGTCTCCGCCGACGATGAGCAGGAGCCGCCCGCCAACGAAACCGAGGCGGCCCTGGTCGCGGCCGCCAAGCAGGTCTTCGGCAACCAGCCGATCGCGCTGGAGGGCGACTTCTTCGCCGATCTCGGCGGTCATTCGCTGCTGGCCGCCCGCTTCGTCTCGGCCGTGCGCGAGCACCCGGCGCTCGCCGGCATCACCCTGCCGGACGTCTATGCCCTGCGCACGATGCGGGCCATGGCCGACGCGCTGATCGCCCGCACGGGCGGCATGGGTGCCGCCGCCGCGACCCGCGACCTGAGCTTCGCGCCGCCGCCGCTCCTGCGCCGCGCCCTCTGCGGCCTCGCGCAGCTCGTGGCTCTGCCCTTCGTGATCGCCCTGGCCACCGCGCAGTGGCTCGGCATGTTCGTGACCTACCTGCTGCTGACCGGCGGCGGCCTCAGCTTTTTCGCCGAACTCGGGGTGCTGCTCCTCGTGTACGTGGCGATCAACGGCGTTACGGCGGTGGCGGCGGTGGCCGGCAAATGGCTGATCCTCGGTCGGACCAAGCCGGGCCGCTACCCGCTCTGGGGCACCTACTATTATCGCTGGTGGCTGGCGCAGCGGCTGGCGCCCCTGGTCCACGTGAAGTGGCTGCAGGGCTCGCCGGCCATCGCCGTCTATCTGCGCCTGATGGGCGCCAAGGTCGGCCGCGACACCCTGATCTCCGACATCGAGATCGGCGCGACCGACCTGCTGACCATCGGCGACGGCGCCTCGCTGGGCGGCCGCCTCGTCATCGCCAACGCCGAGATCGTCGGCAACGAACTGGTCATCGGCCGGGCGGAGATCGGGGCGGACGCGGCGGTCGGGACCTCCTGCGTCATCAGCCACGACACGGTGATCGGCCCGCAGGCGGAGATCGCCGACCTCACCACCATTCCGGCCGGGACCCGGGTCGGCGCCGCGGAGCGGTGGGACGGCTCGCCCGGCCGCAAGGTCGGGATGGCCGATCCGGCGGAGCTGCCCGCACCGGCCGAGGCCTCCCTCGCGCGCCGTACGGCCTTCCTGGCCGCCTATGTCGTGCTGCTCGGCGCGATCCCGGCGGTGGGCCTGCTGCCGATCTTCCCGGCCTTCTTCATCTTCGATCAGATCTCGGATTCGCTCTCCGACATCACCGACATCGATTACCACTGGTACCTGCCGATCCTCACATGGCCCACCGCCATGCTGATGACCGCCGGCACCGTGCTCCTGATCGCCGGCATCCGCTGGGTCGTGCTGCCGCGGACGCGCTCCGGCACCTACTCGATCCATTCCCTGTTCTACCTGCGGAAATGGTCGCTCGCGCTCGCCGTCGAGGTCACGCTGGAGACGCTCTCGTCGCTGTTCGCCACCGTCTACATGCGGGCCTGGTATCGCCTGATGGGCGCCAACATGGGCCACGGCGCCGAGATCTCGACCAACCTTGCGGGCCGGTACGACCTCGCCGAGGTCGGCGCGAAGAACTTCATCGCCGACGAGGTCGTCTATGGCGAGGAGGAGGCCCGGCGCGGCTGGATGCACCTGGAACCGACGCGGACCGGGGCACGGGTGTTTGTCGGCAATGATGCCGTGGTGCCCCCCGGCGCGGTCATCCCCGACGACGTTCTCATCGGCATCAAGTCGAAGCCGCCCGAGAACGCCGCCATGAGCCCCGGCGAGACGTGGTTCGGTTCTCCGCCGATCCGGCTGCCGGCCCGGCAGAAGGTCGATCTCGGCTCCACCGCGCAGACCTATGAGCCCGGGGCCTGGCCGAAGATCCGGCGCGGCATCTTCGAGGCCTTCGCCACCTCGTTCTCGCCGATGCTCTACATCACCCTCGCGATCACGGTCATCGACTGGTACTTCTACCCGGCCATCCTGGAGCAGGACTGGTGGGGTCTGGCCTACAGTTTCGTCGTGGCGAGCGTCGCCATCGCGCTGATCCAGTCTTCCGCGGTGATCGCGATGAAGTGGCTGCTGATGGGGGTCTACAAGCCCGGCATGCAGCCGATGTGGTCCTGGTGGGCGATGCGCACCGAGGCCATCGCGGTGGCCTATTGGGGCCTCGCCGGGAAGGTGCTCCTAGAGCACCTCCAGGGCACGCCGTTCCTGCCCTGGGTGCTGCGCCTGTTCGGCGTGAAGGTCGGGCAGGGCGTGTGCATGCTCACCACCGACATCACCGAATTCGACTGCGTGTCGATCGGCGACTTCGCCACGATCAACCGGGTCTCGGCGCTGCAGACGCATCTCTACGAGGACCGGATCATGAAGATCGGCCGCGTCGTCGTCGGGCGGGGCGTGTCGGTGGGGGCGTTCTCGACCGTGCTCTACGACACGAAGGTCGGAGATTTCGCCCGGCTGCGCCCACTCACCATCGTCATGAAGGGCGAATCGATCCCCGCCAATACGGAGTGGGAAGGGGCGCCCGCGGTTCCGGTCCTGCATCGCGCCTGAGGGCGGGGCTCCAGGCACGCATACGCCGTCGATCGGCCGTGCGGTCGGACCCCGACTCCGCCCTGGCACGCGCTCGGCGTCCACAAGCGGATCGAAAGTCCCCGCCCTTCCACGGTCTCGCGCCGAGCGGATGGGCGGTTTCGATCCCGTCGAGATGGAGGCCGTGGCGCCTACCTCGGCGCCGTGTCCTGCCTGAACCAACGGAAGGGCGCGTCGCTTCCTTTGCGCCAACAATCCCGATCCGGTCGTCCGACATGTCTTAATGTAATCGAGAGTGACTGATCGGTAACAGGTCGGGTCAAAGAGTTGATCTGAACTATTGTCGTTCGATACATCTCATATTAAAATTCGGGGAATGCCGAATCGCTCCGCGATGGGCAAGCCGCGGAGACGGCGCAGGGCAATCGTTCCGGGGCGAGGATCTTCAGTCGGTCGTGCAGCTCGATCCCGCCACCCTGCTGATCGTCACGGCGGCGACGACCCTTCTGGTCGGCGCGCTGTTTCTGGGTTCCTGGCGGCAGGCGCCCGACTCCCGCGCGCTCGCGTACTGGGGCACGGCGCATCTTATGGGAGCGACCGGCTCGACCGGCCTCGCCCTGCGCAACCAGATCCCCGACCTGATCTCGGTGGGCGCGGCCAATGCGGTGGTGCTCGCCGCCTACGGCTTGATCTGGAGCGGTGTCCGCACCTTCGAGCGGCGGGAGCCGCGCATGGGACTCGCGATGGCCGGCGCCCTCGGATGGTGCCTGCTTTGCCTGATCCCCGCCTTCTACGGGTCGATCGCCGCGCGCATCGTCTACGCCTCCGCGGTAGCGGCGGCGTATTGTGGCGGGGCTACCGCGGAGATCTGGCGGGGGCGCGGCGAACGCCTCGCGTCCCGGATCACGGCCGCCACCATCCTGGGGCTGCACGGTGTCTTCTACCTCGGGCGGATTCCCGCGACGCTCATCGCGCCGCCGCAGCCGGGTCTCAGTCCACTCGCCTCCCCCTGGGTGGCGATCCTGTGCTTCGTCACCCTGATGTTCTCGATCGCCTCGGCCTTCACCTACATGGCCCTCGTCAAGGAGCGGGCCGAGCGCGAGCAGCGCATCGCCGCATCCACGGACGCGCTCACGGGCGTGCGCAACCGCCGGGCCTTCACCCGGGCTGCCGAGGCCGCGATCGCCGAGCACCGCGACGCGGCCCTGCTGCTGTTCGACCTCGACCGCTTCAAGGCCGTCAACGACCGTTACGGTCACGGGGTGGGCGACGCGGTGCTGGTGGGGTTCTGCGCGATGGCGACCTCCATGCTGCCGCGGGAGGCGCTCCTGGGACGCCTGGGCGGCGAGGAATTCGCCTGCCTGCTGCCCGGCGTGTCCCCCGCAGAGGCCCTGGCGCGGGCCGAGGAACTGCGCCGGACCTTCGCCGGGCTCAACGTCCCCGAGTTCCCGGGACTGCAGGTCAGCGTCAGCATCGGGATCGCCCAGGCCCGGCCCGGGGTCGCGTTCGACGTGCTCATGCGGCGGGCCGACGCCGCGCTCTACGCCGCCAAGAACGGCGGGCGCGATCGGGTCGCCGTGGCCGAACCGGCCGCGATCCGCGCCGCCTAGAGCTGTTCCCACCTATGTAGCGACGGCCTAGTCGCCCTCATATCCGGCGGCGGTGATGCAGTTGCGGCATTCGTCTGGGGTGAAGCGGGTGAAGGCCTCGCGGATAGCAACCCAGAGGTCGGGCACGGTGCGGGCGGTTGCGGTTCGCAGCAGGTGCTTGAGCTTGGCGAAGATCTGCTCGATCGGATTGAACTCGGGACTGTAGGGCGGAAGGTACAGGACCCGCGCCC
>NZ_JBFUGA010000021.1:0-71659 GCF_056403155.1 Methylobacterium sp. P3_A11 | reverse complement strand
GAGGACGCCCCGGTCTACGCCACGCGGCGGACCGTGACCTACGAGCGCGTCCCCGTCGGCTACGGCCCCGCCCGCCGCTGGGGCCGCGACTGGGACGGGGATTACGGTTATCGCGGCTGGTGAGCGGCGGCGCGCCGCATGGGTGCCCAGCCGCCTGCGTGACTTGAAGGCGGTTGCAGGACCGGGCTGAATCCGGAACCCCGCACCTGAGACGACGATTCCATGCTGGTCCAAGAAGGAGAGACGCGCACCCCCGAGGCCGACCGGGCTCTGGCCCTGTCCCTCGCCGCCGTGGCGGGCGCATTGAACACCGCGGGCTTCTACGCGGTCGGCCTCTACGCATCGAACATGACCGGGAACGTCTCGACGATCTCCGACCGGACGGGCACCGGCGATCTCGTTCTGGCTGTGCAGGCCGGGCTTCTCGTCATCCTGTTCGTGCTCGGCGCCGCGACCGCGACGCTCCTGATCCGCCGGCGTCGGCGCGCCGCCGGTCCCGACGCCTACGCGTACAGTGTCTGCGTGGAGGCGATCCTCCTCGTCGCCGTTGGCGTGCTGGTGCTCGCGCTCCAGGAGCCGGCGCGCAGCCATGTTCTGGTCATGGGCCTGAGCTTCATCCTGGGCCTGCAGAACGCCGCCGTGACGAAGATCTCCGAGGCGCGGGTGCGGACCACGCACGTGACCGGCATGATTACCGATATCGGCATCGAACTCGCCCGCTGGTTGGATCGCGGACCGCCCGGACCCGGGCCGCTCAAGCCCCACGATCCGATGCGGCTGCGGCTCCACCTGCTGACCGTCGGCGCCTTCCTGGCGGGCGGCGTGGTGGGCGTCATGGCCTACCGGCTGACCGGCGTGGCGCTGCTGTTCGCCGCGGCCGCGATCCTCGCCGGCCTGGCGGTCCCCGCCCTCAGGCGCTGACGTCCAGGAGTTGTCCCATCATGCGGTCGGCGGTCCGCGCCACCGCGGCGTTCAGCGCGAAGGCCGATTTCGATCCGATCAGGTCGGCGGCGGCCCCCGACAGGTCCACCTGGGCGGCGGGCGGCAGGGCGGTGTCGCCGAGCGGGGCTCCGCTCGCCGCGATGGTCTGCGCGGCCGTCCCGAGCCGGTCGGTGGCCCGGGTCATGCCGGTCGTAGCGGTCCGAAGGGCGTCGATCATGCCGGAATCTCCCCGGGACGATCCTGGCAGGAAGGCGACAAGAACCGGTTGCGGCGATCGCTCGAATGCGCGGGATCCCGGGCGAAAAGCGTTTCCCGCATCTCACCCCTTTGGGGCGCACACGGTGATCGCCGAGGCCCCGCCATAGGGACGATCCGCATGGGCGATCATCTGCGCCGCGACCTCGCAGGCCGGCTTGCTGTTGAACTCGACGGATCCGACAGCGGAGCCCGAGCCGGCGAGCATGATGATGAGCACGTAGACCACGCCAGTCTCCTCCGACGCCCTGCCCCGACGGCGGCGCATGAGAGCATTTCTACCGGGCGCGATGCGGATTGCGTGGACGAACGTAGCGGCTTTCCGTGCCTGGGAAAGCGGGTCGGGGTGAAAGCCGAGACCGGACGGCCCTCTTCACGCCGCGGAGGCGGGATCCGCTCGCCTCGGAACGCTCCCCACCCTCGACTTGCCTCTCCCTCACCGTCCCGGTGCGTGCGGCTCGCCCGGCAGGTCCGCCGCGTCGACGGATAGCGTTGAGGCGTCCCGGGGCTTGTCGGTGAAGCGCACCGCGCAGCCCGGATGGGCTGCGACCAGCCGCGCACCGCACTCCCGACCGAGAACCATGCAAGCGGTCGACAGGCCGTCGGCGAGGAGTCCCGTCGGCGCGGTGACGGTCACGGACGCAAGGCCAACGGGGGAATGCCCGGTCGCGGGATCGAAGATGTGGTGATCGGCCCGATCCTCCGAGAAGCTCATGTTGTAGTCGCCCGACGTTGCGGCAAAGCCCGTGAAGGGGGCGATCACGGCGGCGAGGGAGCCGGGGTCGCGCGGATCGGCCAGGCCGAGGCGCCAGGGGGTTCCATCGGGATGGGCGCCGCGGGCACCGAACTCGCCGGTATCCACGAAGGCGTCCGCGATGCCGCGCTTCCGGAGCGCGCCCATCACCTGATCGGCGGCGTAGCCCTGGATCAGGGCGTTCAGGGTCAGGGTTGTCCCGGGCTGCAGGGCGATGCGGTCGGGTCCGACCTGCACGCGCCGCCAGCCGATCCGCGCCAGGGCGGCAGCGAGGGCGCCCGCGTCAGGCCGTGCGCCCCGGGCGGCCGCGCCGGACCAGACGGGCCAGAGCGGCTGGACGGTCGGGTCGAAGGCGCCGTCGGTCCCGGCCGCGAGGGCGAGGGCGAAACGCAGCAGCGTGACGAGGTGCGGGTCGGGCGCGTCCAGGACGCCGGCGCGGTTGAGTTCGGAGAGGGCGCTGTCGGCCCGGAACAGGCTGGCGGCGGCCTCCACCGCGCGCATGGCCGCGAAGCCGTCGCCCAGGGCGGCCTCGACGACGGATGTGTCCGGCCCCGCGGCGGTGAGGGCGACCGTGGTGCCGAAGGCGAGGCCGGCGCGCGTGCGCAGGCGCAGGCCCCGCGCCTCCGCAGATCTGCGGAATGCCGAAATTCCGGCGAGCCCGGCGGCGCCGGCCAGGCCGGCGGCCCCGACGAGGACGCGGCGGCGCGCGGGGCCGAAGCGGTTCGGCGCCCTCATCCGACGGTCGCCGGGCGGTTTGCGGCGCGCCGCCTGCGCTTGCGCGCCACCACCTGCGGCACGCATTGCGCGGGATCGTGGATGATCGTCACGCACTCCATGCACTGGAAACACTCGGCGTAGTCGATCCGGCCGGAGGGTGCGATGGCATCGTAGCGGCAGCGGACCCTGCAGAGCTGGCAGGGCGAGCCGCACTCGGAGCGACGGGGAATCCAGTCGAGGATCCGCAGGCGCCCGAGCACGGCCAAGCTCGCCCCGAGGGGGCAGAGATAGCGGCAGAACCCCTTGTAGACGAAGAGATTCAGCACGAGGAGGCCGAGCGCGTAGACGACGAACGGCCACGCGCGGACGAAATACAGCGTGATGGCGGTCTTGAACGGCTCGATCTCGGATACGGTATCGGCGAGCGGCGACCCGACGGCGGCGGCCCCGAGGATCCCGGCGAGGGCGATGTACTTCCCCTGCCGGAGCGCCCGATCCAGCGCGGCCGGGACCGTGATCTGCCGGATCCGGAGGGGCCGCGCCAGGACCGCGACGAATTCCTGCAGGGCGCCGAAGGGGCAGAGCCAGCCGCAGAAGGTCCCGCGTCCCCAGACCAGGAGGGCCGCGAGGGCGAAGGCCCAGAGCACCAGCGAGGGCGGGTCGTAGAGCAGGAAGGCGAGGTCGTGGGTCACGCAGGCGGCGCGCACGAGGCCCACGAGGGTCACGATCGACAGCTGCGCCTGTGCGGACCAGCCGAGGAACCCGAGGGTAAGGGCCAGGAAGCCGTAGCGGAACGCCGCGAAGCCGCGGGCCTGGGCCACCAGCCCGCGCTGGCGCGCCAGGACCGGGACCAGCACCGCGAGCATCAGCCCGATCAGCCCGAGTTCGCCGGCCCGCGCCCGCCACGGATCCGTCCAGCTCGGTCCGTCATCCGGATGGCTCAGGGTGAACAGGTCGGCGGGCAATGCGGATTCCACCGGGAAGGTCCGGGCGATCTTCTCCGACAGGATCTGCCCGCGCTCACGGACGATCGTCTCGGTCAGCACCCAGGGGGCGGAGGGATCGAAGCCGGCCGCCTCGTCGATCCGCAGGATGGTCCAGGACCCGGGGGGCAGGCCCTCGGCCGAGCCGGCGTCGCGGCGCTCCACCGCCATGTCGCGGGCGTTGACGATCAGGCCGCCCTGGCTGAGGGCCAGCCGGTCGGGCACGGCGCCCAGGACGAAGCGGTCGCCGATCGGATTCTCCGGTGCCTCCGGCGGCCCGGCGCTCAGCACCATCACGGCGTGATTGCCGGTGCCGCGTTCGGCCATCAGCGCCTCGTACCGCGCCTGCCCGAGCAGGTTGCGGCCGATCGACGGCACGTCGAGGCAGGCGACGTACAGGTCGGTCAGGACCGCTTCGGGCGGCCCGTCGGCCGGGTCTTCGACGCCGGTCCCCTTGAAGGCCGCGGCGGCGGCAGCGTTCGTCACCGTCAGCCGCTTCACCCAGCCCCGGGCGAGGAGCTCGGCCAGGGGCAGGGGTTCGTAGAGACCGGGCTTGGCCTCGACCCGGAGGCCGAGATTGGCGGCCCCGAAGCCGAGCTTGCGACGCGCCACCGTGAGGGCCGAGGTCAGGATCGATTGGTTGATCACCCGGGTCGAGGCGGTGGCCATCGCGATGCCGTCGACCGTGGTCTGCGGCGCCGCACCGGCGGCGCGGGCGTTCGGCCGGCCGACCCGGACTGCCTGCCGCGCCGACAGCCCGGCATATTGCTCCACGAAGGCGAAGAGCGGTTCGGAGCCGAGACCCTCCAGGAAGACCGGCTCGTGGTGGGACACGACCTTCACGTCCCGGAAGGTGCCGTCGGGCGCCAGCGCGATCAGCAGGTCGGGGGGGGTGCCGCCGAAGCCGGGGATGGGGGCGAGATCGACGGATTCGAAGGCGTAGGCGAACACCTCGTAGGCGCCGGCCTGCTGCTTGAGGATCGGCCAGACCGGAACCGCGTCGTCCTTCTCGCCGACGATGAGCGGCGGCGGGAAGTAGGTTTCGAGGGCGGCGCGGTCGAGCTGGCCGCCGACGGCGGGCCACGTCGCCAGAAGGCCCAGGAGGATGAGCGCCGCGCGCAGAAAGGCATCCAAAGCCGCGCTGCGCCTCTCGGGCGCCGAGCGGGATGCGGCCGGCCTCGGGGACTGCCTGACCGGCACACGCGGCGCGGCCGCCGTCTCCCGCGGAATGGCCAGGAGGGGGCGCGTCGCGCTCTGCCGCCAGTGCCCGTCTCCGACCCGGATGTGTGACCATCGTAACCCGTGCGGGACAGGGAGGACCCGCGCCCGGGTCCACACCGCCGTCGCCACGCCGGATGCGTCGTTCTGGAGGCCTCCGCGGAGGCCGGCGGGTGTTGCGGTCCGCGACCGGTCGAGCCTCACGGCGCCGCACCGGCGGCGCGTCCGTCCGGTGTCTTGGCCGCCGTCATGGGGCGGGCCGCCGCGCCCCAGGGGAAGCGGCCGACCTTCACGGTCTTGATAGGCCTGAACGTCGCGGCGTCGATCACCGTCACGTCGCCCGAGACACCGTTGGTGGTGTAGAGCCGGGTCCCCGCCGCGTTCAGTGCGAGCTGCCAGACCCGGCGGCCGACCAGGATGTAGCTCTCGACCGCGTGGGTCACGGTATCCACCACCGCCACCCGGTCGGACGGGCCGAGCGCCACGAAGGCGTGGCGCCCGTCCTTCGCGAACTGGATGCCCACCGGCTGGATCCGGTCGGCCGCGACCCCCTTCACGGCGAAGGCGATCGTGCCGGTCACCCTGCGGGTCGCGACGTCGATCACCGAGACGGTCCCGCCGATCTCCGAGGAGGCCCAGAGCCTGGACCCGTCCGCCGAGAAGGCCGCGAAGCGCGGCCTCTGCCCGACCGGCGTGGCGTCCACCGCCTCCAGGCTGCGCGTATCGATCCAGTGGACCATGTTGGTGGTCTCGGAGGTCGTCACGGCGGTGCGGCCGTCCGGGCTCACGGCGACGCCTTCGGGTTCGATCCCGACATCGATCTGCGCCAGGACCTTGCGCGTCTGGGCGTCGACCACGGTGGTGGTGGCGTTCTCCTCGTTGGCGATAAAGAGCGTGCGCCCGTCCGGCGCCAGGGCGAACTGCTCCGGATCCTCCCCCGAGGGCAGGTTGTGCCGGACCTCACCGGTATCCGGATCGATCACCTGCACGGCGTCGGAATCGCTAGCGCAGACGTAGAGGGACCGTCCGTCCTTCGAGAAGGTCAGCCCCCTTGGCCGCCGGCCGACGGGGAAGGTACGCAACACCTCCAGGCTGTCGCCGTCGATCACCGAGACGGTGTTGTCGCGCTCGTTCGAGACGAAGATCTCCTCGGCCCGCGCCGGCGCGGCGAGGCAGAGCACTAGGGCGAGGGCGGCGAGGCGGCTCATCCCGACATCCCCGGAAAGGCGCGGCAGGCACTCTCGGGCGCGTCGAGGCCGAGGGTGTCGAGTTCCGTCCGGTGGTGCAAGTAGCCTTCGATCGGCGCCGTCGCGGTCACGGCGCCGGGCCAGAGCAGGAAGACCGGCTGGCGCAGCTGCCCGTCCCAGGTGCGGAAGCTCAGGGGCCTCCCCTTGAACCCGCCGACCTCGAAACCGGGTGCCGTCAGGGCGGCGCGGACCGCACCGGCATCGGTGCTGCGCACCTTCACGGCCGCCTCGCCGACCGCGTGAACCGCCATCCAGCCGGCCCAGTCGACGGGCCGCATGGGCCGCCCGGCCAGCTTCCGGAACCGGCCCTGGAGCTGGACGGCCGCCCAGGCCTCGACCGATCGTCCCCAGGCCGCCGGCGACAGGCCCTGGGTCCCGACTACCGGCCGGGGCGAGGCGGTGTTGTAGTTCAGGCTCGCGCCGAACGCGCCCGCTTCATCGGCCACCGCCACGACGTCGTGCTCCGGCCCGCGGGTCGGCAGGGCGAATTCCCGCAGGGCGGTGTCGCGGACGTCGCCGCCCTGGGGATCGTAGCGCGACTCGGCGACGATCCGCGCCCCGAACTTCTTGGCGCTGCGCTTCAGCGCCTCGGCGTAGAGCGCGTCCCCCGGCGCCGGCCCGGTCAGCAGCAGGATCCGGGACCAGCGCTTGAACGCCAGGAACTGGACCAGCGCGTCGGCCAGCATGGCGCGGGAGGGCAGGACGTGGAGCAGGTTCTTCCGGCAGTCGGCGTCGCGCAGCCGCGTGTCCGGAGCGCCGATATTGAGGAGCACGCTGTCGTGCGCCTCCGGCAGATCGACGACGGCGAGCACGTCCGCGGCCGGGGCGTTGAGCACTACGATGCGGGGATCGGCGAGACCCCGGAACGCCTGGCGGATGTCGTCGCCCGGCTCGACGACCTTCGCGTCCAGGTCGAAGCGCAGCCCGAGGAACCGGCCGGTGGCGTTCGAATCCCTCAGACCGAGTTCGGCGCCCTTCGCGCCCTCGTCGTCGGGGATCGCATCCTCGTTGTTCAGGGGGACCGGGCGCTCGATCCGCCGCTCCAGGTAATGGATCCGCAGGGGCGATCCCGGCTCCGGGGTCGCGGCGGCGGCCGTCGGCATCGGCCCAAGACCGAAAAGGGCTTCGGCGAGCAGGAGGGCGGCCACGGGCCGTCCGCAGATCCAGGCCCGCTGCGCGCCGGGGGACATCATCCTCGCCCGCTTCCTCCGTCCCCGAGGACGTTATCGTTGTGCTCGACTCTAAAGGCGGACAACGGCCCGCCGATATTGGACCAAGGTGCACCAGCCAATCCTGATGCAGTGCAGCATCAGTCGTATATCTGCGGGATCAGACGAGACCGTACCAAAGCATAATGGGTCGGGCACCCGGTACTTGCTAAGCGTCGTCCAACAACGATGGGAGGCGGCGGATGCGCTTGATCAACACGGCGGCGGGCGGTGCGCTAGCGGCGCTGGGGCTGGCCCTGGCCGCCGGCAGCGCCTTCGGCCACGGCGACGTCCAGCCGCAGCCGGTGAAGACCGACGGCCTCAAGCCGCTGGGCGCCGAGTGGGTCACCGAGAATCCCTACAAGGGCGACGCGTACGCCATCTCGATCGGCGCCTCGGGCTTCAACCAGAATTGTGCCCGGTGCCACGGCCTGGAGATGATCTCCGGCGGCCTCGCCCCGGACCTGCGCTACCTGCCGCAGGGCAAGGAGGGTGACGAATACTTCGTCGAGCGCATGAAGCACGGCGCCGTGATCAACGGCGTGACCAAGATGCCGGCCTTCGACGGGGTGATCTCGCAGGAAGGTTTGTGGGCGATCCGCAGCTACATCGAGTCGAAGCATGAAGAATAGCGCGCGGCTCCTCGTCGCCTGCGGGCTCCTTCTGGCCCTCCGGTTCCAGCCGGAGCTGGCCGCCGCGCGCCCGCTCGATCAGGTCGTCGCCGACGGGACGCTGCGGGTGGCGGTCTACGGCGACAACGCGCCGTTCTCCGACACGGTCAACGGCAAGGCCCGGGGCATCGACGCGGATCTCGCGCAGGCCATCGCCGACGCGCTCAAGGTGAAGCTCGACCTGCGCGTGGTCGATGCCGGCGAGAACGTCGACGGCGACCTGCGCCTGAACCTGTGGAAGGGCGATCTCGCCGGCACGCCCCTCGCCGACCTGATGCTGCACGTCCCCACCGACCGGCAGCTCGCCCTGCGCAACGATCAGGTTGTCTTCACCGCACCGTATTTCGAGCAGGAGATCGCCTTCGCGTACCGGAAGGACGCGCTGGAGGGCTTGGACCGGCTCGACGACATCGGCGACAAGAGCGTCGCCCTGGAGGGCACGAGCGCCGCCGACCTGATGCTGCTCACCGCGCAGGGCGGCCGGTTCCGCCCGAACCTGAAGCACTACAAGAGCTTCGAGGAGGCCGCGCAGGCCTATCGCGCCGGCGAGGCCCCGATCCTGGCCGGCACCCGGGCTGCGATCGAGGCGGCCCTGGCCGCCGCCAAGGCGCCGAAGGACGACAACCCGATCGTGACGGTCCCCTCGACGGGGCTGGTCAAGACGCGCTGGGAGATCGGCGGCGCGGTGCGCACCGATTCCCGCGACCTCGCCTACGCGGTCGGGGACGCGATCACGGCGCTGAACGCGGACGGCCGCCTCAAGGCGCTCTGCGAGACCTACGGCGTCACCTACACGCCGCCGAAGGGATACTGAACGCAACCGTCTTTGCGAGCGAAGCGAAGTAATCCAGACAGCGCCGCATCTTGGTAGGATGGGGTGCCCTGGGTCGCTTCGCTGCGCTCGCCATGACGGCGTTGCCGAACATCAGATTTCCCGCCCACGGCAACCTGCAGCGCGGTGCAATTTCGAGCCACAACCATGATGAATACATGGTTTCCAGCGCCATGCCGCGCCGAGTCATTCGACCAATGGCCAATAAGACTTTCCTGAGAACCTCGATAGCCTCGGTTCCCAAAGGGGGCGCCCCGCGACTCGTGCGGCCCGCGTCGAAACCCGGATGCCACGGCCATGCGGACCGGGGCCGACAACGGAGGATACGTCATGAGAATGCGGACCCGGTTCCTCGCCGCGGTGGGCGTCGCCGCCCTCGTGGCAGGGGGCGCCCTTCCGGCCATGGCCGAAGGCGTCACCGAGCAGGACATCATCAACGATGCCAAGACGCCGGGCGACGTAGTCACCTACGGCCTCGGTCCGCAGGCCCAGCGCTTCAGCCCGCTGAAGACCCTCAACCGCGACAACATCAAGGGCCTCGTCCCGGCGTGGTCGTTCTCCTTCGGCGGCGAGAAGCAGCGCGGCCAGGAGAGCCAGGCGCTGGTGAAGGACGGCATCATCTACGTCACGGGCTCGTATTCGCGCATGTACGCGATCGATTCCCGCACCGGCGACAAGAAGTGGGAATACGACGCCCGGCTGCCGGAAGGCATCCTGCCGTGCTGCGACGTGGTGAACCGCGGCGCCGCCCTCTACAAGGACAACGTCTACTTCGGCACGCTCGACGCCAAGCTCGTCGCCCTCAACACCAAGACCGGCAAGGTGGTCTGGCGCAAGGACATCGACGACTTCAAGGCCGGCTACAGCTACACGGCCGCCCCGATCATCGTGAAGGGCAAGATCATCACCGGCGTGTCCGGCGGCGAGTTCGGTGTGATCGGGCGCATCGAGGCCCGCGACGCCGAGACCGGCGAGGTCGTGTGGAAGCGCCCCGTGATCGAGGGCCACATGGGCGAGCTCAACGGCAAGCCCTCGACCATGACGGGCAAGACCAACGAGTCCTGGCCCGGCGACATGTGGAAGTTCGGCGGCGGCGCCACGTGGCTCGGCGGCACCTACGATCCCGAGACCAACCTGATCTACTTCGGCACCGGCAACCCGGGTCCGTGGAATTCCTGGCTGCGGCCGGGCGACAACAAGTGGACCTCCTCGCGCCTCGCCCTCAACCCCGACAACGGCGAGATCGTGTGGGGCTTCCAGACCACCCCGCACGACGGCTGGGACTTCGACGGCGTCAACGAGTTCGTGCCGTTCGAGCTGAACAAGGGCGGCAAGACCATCAAGGCCGGCGCCACCGCCGACCGCAACGGCTTCTTCTACGTCCTCGATCGGACCAACGGGAAGTTCATCTCGGCGACGCCGTTCGTCGAGAAGATCAACTGGGCCAAGGGCATCGATGAGAACGGCCGCCCGATCTACAACGAGGAGAACCGGCCCGGCGACCCGAGCAAGGCGACCGGCGACGACAAGAAGGGCAAGTCGGTCTTCGCGGTGCCGAGCTTCCTCGGCGGCAAGAACTGGATGCCGATCGGCTACAGCCCCGACACCAAGCTGTTCTACGTGCCCTCCAACGAGTGGGGCATGGATATCTGGAACGAGCCGGTGAACTACAAGAAGGGCGCGGCCTATCTCGGCGCCGGCTTCACCATCAAGCCGGTCTTCGACGACCATATCGGCTCGCTCAAGGCGATCGACCCGGCCTCCGGCAAGGTCGTGTGGGAGTACAAGAACAAGGCGCCGCTCTGGGCCGGCGTGCTCACCACCGCGGGCAACCTTGTCTTCACCGGCACGCCCGAGGGCTTCCTGAAGGCCTTCGACGCCAAGACCGGCGAGGAGGTCTGGAAGTTCCAGGTCGGCACCGGCGTGGTCTCGTCGCCGATCACCTGGGAGCAGGACGGCGAGCAGTGGATCGGCGTCGCGGCCGGCTGGGGCGGCGCGGTTCCGCTCTGGGGCGGCGAGGTGGCCAAGTCCACCGCCGGCATCAACCAGGGCGGCAGCTTCTGGGCGTTCAAGCTGCCGAAGACGGTCGCGTCGCGCTGAGGCGCATCACCGAAAGCGAGCCGGCCCCAACACGGGTCGGCTCGCCCAGGTCCCGTGGTGGGGCGTTCGTCTCAACACCCGCTTGCGTCCCGGGGCCGCTTCCATCACCTTTCAGGCGTTCCGCCCAGGTATTCGGCGGATCCCGTAGGGATCTCGAGCGAAGGACCGAGTTGTCCGTGCATCTCCTGATCGTCGACGATCACCCGCTGTTCCGGGACGCCCTGGCGGCCACGATCCGCCTCGCGCATCCGGACGCAGTGCTGCACGAGGCCGACGGCATCGAGGCCGCCTGCGCCGTGCTCGCGGCGAACCGCGGCATCGACCTGACGCTCCTCGACCTGTCGATGCGCGGCGTCACCGGCTTCGACGGCCTGATCACCATCCGGGCGAGCTTCCCGCGGATCCCGATCCTGATCGTCTCCGGCCACGAGGATCCCCGCATYGTCCGCGAGGCCCTGCAGCACGGGGCAGCCGGCTTCGTCCCCAAGGCCATGGACAAGGCGACGCTCACCCGGGCGATCACCGAGGTGATGAGCGGCGCGCTGTTCCTGCCGCCGGGCCTCGCCGAGGCGAGCACGCCGGCGCCGCGGTCCAAGAAGGCGCCGCTCGCCGAGCGCCTCGCCCGGCTGACCCCGCAGCAGCTGCGGGTGCTGATGATGATCCGGCAGGGCAAGCTCAACAAGCAGATCGCCCACGAGCTTCAGGTCGGCGATTCCACCGTGAAGGCCCATGTCTCCGAGATCCTGCGCAAGCTCGAGGTGATCAGCCGGACGCAGATCGTGATCGATACGGCCTCCCTCGACTTCGACCAGATCCACAACGCCCATCCGGCGTGACGAATTGAGCAGAGGCGCGAGTCCGCTGCGAACGCGCAGGCTCAGGACGCGCCGCGACGTGACTCAGGTCAGCGCGACGTCCGGAGACGTGGCGCAAATGGATTGCTTCGCTCCACTCGCAAAGACGGCCGGAGGCGTCATCACCTCTGGCATAAGCCGAACGCCTGTAACGCAGTCGAAGGTGCTCCGGGATCCAGCACTGGAAGCGCCGCGTCAGCGGCACAGGTTGGTCCGAACCTTTCCTGATCGATCAGAGCGGCGCCGCTGTCTTTGCGAGCGGAGCGAAGCAATCCAGTCGGCGCCACGCTGACACGTGTTGCGCAGCTCTGGGTCGCTTCGCTGCGCTCGCGATGACGAGGCAGGCTGCACCGACCGGAACGCTCAAGCGAAACCGGACGCTTCGCGACGTCTCGGGCCGGATTCCGGGCCGCATTCCGCCGGTGCTGCATGCGACCGGGAGAAGCGGGAGCCCATTCGTATCCCGCAACCCTGCTCCCCCCGAGAAGCCACCTTTGCAAAATAGATATGATGCTATCTATCAGCATGCGAGCTGATAGATCGGACCGACCGGCCAGATCCTCGCAGCGATGGATTAGGCCCTTGCCCGGCATCAACGATCCGAAGACGCGGGAGCGCCTGCAGCAGGCCTGCACCCACGCGCTGCTGACCACCGGCCGCCACTGGCGCCGCGCGGCCAACATGGTCGCGGAGGCGCATGGCCTGTCCGACGCCACCGCACACCCGCTGATCATCATCGGCCGCATGAACGAGGAGCCGCGCCAGAATGCCCTGGCGGAAGCCGTCGGCATCGAAGGCCCTTCGCTGGTCCGCCTCCTCGACCAGCTCGCCGCCGCCGGGCTGGTGGTCCGGCGGGAGGATCCGTCCGACCGCAGGGCCAAGGTGCTAGGCCTGACCCCGCGCGGCCGGCAGGTCTTCGAGCAGATCGAGGCCGAGCTCTCGACCCTCCGCGCACGCGTCTTCGCGGAGGTCGCCGATGCCGACCTGGAGGCGAGCCTCCGGGTTTTCGCGGCCCTTCAGAACGCCGGTCGCGCGGCCGCCGAGCCCGAGCTGGAGCCGGTCTCGTGACCCTTCCCGGATGGCGCGACTGGGCCTTCGCGCTGAAGACCTACGCGGCGGCGATGCTCGCCCTGTACCTGGCCCTCTGGATCGACCTGCCGCGGCCCTACTGGGCGCTGGGCACCGTGTACATCACCAGCCAGGTTCTCTCCGGCGCGACGCGGGCGAAGGCCGTCTACCGGGTCTGCGGCACCGTGCTCGGCGCGGCCGTGAGCGTCGTGCTGGTGCCGAACCTCGTCAACGCGCCGATCCTGCTGAGCCTCGCGGTGGCGCTCTGGGTGGCGCTCTGCCTCTACGTGTCTCTCCTCGACCGGACGCCGGCAAGCTACCTGCCGATGCTGGCCGGCTATACGGCGGCCTTGATCGGCTTCCCTGCCGTGGACGATCCCGGGGCGATCTTCGACACGGCCGTGGCGCGCGCCGAGGAGATCTCCCTGGGGATCGTCTGTGCCGGCCTCGCCGCCACGCTGGTGCTGCCGCAATCGGCCGCCCCGGTCATCGTCGCCCGGCTGAACCTGTGGCTGGCCGAGGCCCGGGCCTGGACGCAGACCGCCCTCTCGGCGGCCCGCGCACCGAACGTCGGGGGGGCGGCGCCGGGCAAGGGTGTTCGCCTGCGCCTCGCCTCGGACGCGATCGGCCTCGACGCCCTCGGGCTCGCCCTGCGCAACGAGAACACGGGCGCGGAGCGCGCCGCGGAGGCCTTCGCGCCGCTCCGCCAGCACATGCTGATGGTCCTGCCGATCGTCGCCGCCGTGTCGTCCCGCGTCGCCACCCTGGAGCGGGCGGGCGCGCTGCCGCCGCGGGTCCGGGCCTTCCTGTCGGACCTCGCAGTCTGGCTCGCCGAGGCGGACGACGACCCGGCGGGCGCCGCGCGGCTGCGCAGCCGCATCGACGGGTTCGCGCCGGTCCTCGGCCGGAACCCGGACTGGCCGACGCTGCTGCTGGCGAGCCTCGCGGAGCGCCTGCGCGACGTCGTCGACCTGCGGCAGGATCTGCGCGCGCTCCGCGATCACGTCGCCGCCGGCACGGCGCCGCGGGCGCCGCTCGCCTTCGCCTACACGGCCCGGGTCCGGTCCATCCGCCACCGGGATCACGGGCTGGCGGCGTTCTCGGCCTTCGGGGTGTTCGTCGGCCTGCTGGTCTGCTGCGCCATCTGGATCGCCACCGGCTGGCCGGACGGCTCCGCGGCACCGATGATGGGCGCGGTCGCCTGCTGCCTGTTCGCCGCGCAGGACGACCCGGTGCCGCAGATCCTGAGCTTCGCCAACTCGGCGATCGTCGGCGCCCTCGGCGCGGGATTCTACCTGTTCGCCGTGCTGCCGCTCGCCACGTCCTTCGAGATGGTGGCGCTCGCGCTCGCGCCGGCCCTGATCCTGTGCGGCCTGATGATGACGCAGCCGCGCTTCGCCGCGATGGGCATGGGTGCGGCCCTCAACGGCGCCACGCTTCTGGCGCTCCAGAACGGCTACAACGGCGAGTTCGCGCCCTTCGCCAACGGCGTGGTCGCCTCGGTGGTGGGGATGTGGAGCGCCGCCGTGGTGACCCGGCTGATCCGCTCGGTCGGCGCGGGCTGGAGTGCCCGGCGCCTGGTGCGGATCAACCGGCGCAGCCTCGCGGCGGCCKCGGACGGCCGCGGCACCGGACACGGCCTCGAACTCGCGGCGCTGATGCTCGACCGCGTCGGCCTGATCGCCCCCCGCCTCGCGACGCTGCCGGCAGAGACGTCGGCGGGCCTGGGCGACCTCCTCGCCGACGTGCGGGTGGGCATCAACCTCGTGGCGGTGCGGCGGGTGCGGCGGAGCCTGACGGGCGCGGCACGCACCGCCGTCGATCACGTCCTGGCACTGGCGGCACGCGCGTTCCGTGGACGGACCGGCCGATTGGAAGCGGGACTCCTGGTGGCGCTGGACGACGCCCTCGACGCCGTCGCCGCGGCCGTAGCCTCGCCGGAGCGTCGGGCCGCCCTGATCGGCCTCACCGGCCTGCGCCACGGGCTGTACCCCGATGCGCCGGCCTACCGGGCGGCGACCGCGCCGCATCTGCGGGAGATGGCGGCATGATGGGCGAGATCGACCTCTACGGCGTGTTCGTGCCGGGCCTCGCCCTCTGGATGGTGATCGCCTTCGCGCTCGGCCTGCCCCTGCGCCGCCTTCTCGCGGCGACCGGCTTTTACCGCCTCGTCTGGCACCGGCCGCTCTTCGACCTCGCGCTCTACGTCGTCCTGCTCGGCGGCGTCGTGTCCCTCGCCCATCGGACCCTGCCATGACCGCCCTGTTCTCCGCCCTCGGCCGCCTCTTGGTCACCGTCGGCATGGTCGCCGCAGCGCTGATCGTCGGCCTCGGCCTGTGGGACTACTACATGGACGCGCCCTGGACCCGGGACGGGCGCGTGCGCGCCGACGTGGTGGCGGTGGCCCCCGACGTGTCCGGCCTCGTCACCGAGGTGCTGGTGGAGGACAATCAGGTCGTCCGGAAGGGCGACGTCCTGTTTCGCATCGATCCGGACCGGTTCCGGCTCGGGCTGCGGCAGGCGGAGGCGACGGTCGAGGGCCGCAGGGCCACCGCCGAGCAGACGGCCGCCGATTACGCCCGCTACAGCAAGCTGTCCGACGCGGCGGTCTCGCAGCAGAAGGTCGAGGCCGCCAAGGCCGCCGACCTGTCCGCGGAGGCCGCCTACGAGCAGGCCCTGGCCGACCGCGACCTCGCCAAGCTCAACCTGGACCGCTCGGCGGTGCGGGCCTCGGTCAACGGCCGGATCACCAACATGGAGCTGCGCCCGGGCGCGTACGTCACCACGGGCCACGGGGTGATGGCGCTGATCGATCGCGACACGGTGCGGATCGAGGGCTATTTCGAGGAGACCAAGCTGCCGCGGATCCGCGTCGGGGCGCCGGTGACCGTCCAGCTGATGGGCGATGCCGGGGTGCTCGGCGGCCATGTCGCCAGCATCGCGGGCGGCATCGGCGAGAGCGGCCGGAGCGACGCCACCAACCTGCTCGCGAACGTGAATCCGACCTTCTCGTGGGTCCGCCTCGCGCAGCGCATCCCGGTGCGGATCACCCTCGACGGCAGCACGGCGGATCCCCGTCTGGTGAGCGGCCGGACCGCGACGGTCTCGATCGCCCCCGCGTCGGGCGCGGCGGCGATGCGCTGGCCCTGGACGGGGTGGCGCGAGGCGCTCGCCCGCTGAGGGCCGCAGCGAACCATCCCGGCGCCCCGGGGTTGGCCTGACACGACTCAGCCCTGTCAGGAGGCCCCATGAAGACGATCCTCGCCCTCGCCACGTCCCTCGTGCTCGCCCCCTCCGGCGCGGCACTGGCTCAGGCCCCCCAGACCGGCGGGGCCAATCAGGGCAACGTCAACAAGTCCGGCGCGGTGGGCGGCACCGGGACGGGAGCCGGGTCCATGGAGCGCACCGGCTCCACCGGAGCCGGCCTGCCGCCCGGGACCAGCGGTGGTCCGCGCGTCAGCACCCCCGGTGCGCCCGCCGGCAGCAGCTCGGGCAACGGCGCGACCGGCAGCGGCGCCGCGCCGAGCGGGCGATAGGACGCGCAGCGCCTCTTCCTCCCCCACAGAGGGGGGAAGGGAGAGGCGGGGGCGAGACGCTGTTATGGATTGCGGCGGAGTCGGCAGCCTTGCGGAGAAGCAGAGCACCGAAGGCTCCTCGGCGCGACCCGAGACCAGGCACAACACGGCGCGCAAGATTGGACGGTCAGGGGCGCCTGGGCTGCATCGCGGAGAAAATGGGACACTCCCCCAGAGTCTGTAGCTGCAACCAAACCCCCCGACTCGCAAATATAATTTTTATACTTTGTATCTAATTAGGTCGTATAAGTTCGCAATTGGCTATTGATATTTGCAACGTTACTGAAACGAAGTGTCGTATATTGCGTGATAATCAAATCGATGGCTTCAAACGGTCTCGTTTTGTCGGTCTTACGCGCATTGCCAATGTGCGCGCCCCGGATGACCTGAGCAAGGGACTGTGATCGTGGACCGGGTGGGAGTATCGATCGTGATCTGGCTAAGAGCTGACCCTCACGCTGAAAAATCGACGATGGGTTGGCATGTATAAGTAGCCATCCCCGCAGTCACGGCATTGGCGTGCGGTATCCGACAGGCGACATTGCCGGTCCCCACGGGGGCTTGCTGCTAAGATTGTGATGTCGCCTGACTTTATTGTTCGTGGAAACCGAAATCTGACCGCGCGCACCTACTCCACGGTGACCGACTTGGCGAGGTTGCGGGGCTGGTCGACGTCTTTCCCCATGAAGACTGCTGTGTGATAGGCGAGCAGCTGGATCGGGACCGCGTACACGATCGGCGCCACGGTGGCGTTGACCGCCGGCATGGTGAAGGTCGCCAGCGTGTCGAGCCCGTGCTCGGCCGCGCCCTTGGCGTCGCCGATGAGCACGATGCGCCCGCCGCGGGCGGCCACCTCCTGCATGTTCGAGACCGTCTTCTCGAACACCGCGTCGTGCGGCGCGATGACGATCACCGGCACGCTCTCGTCGATCAGGGCGATCGGGCCGTGCTTCAGCTCGCCCGCCGCGTAGCCCTCCGCGTGGATGTAGCTGATCTCCTTGAGCTTCAGCGCGCCCTCCAGCGCCATCGGGTAGCTGGTGCCGCGGCCGAGATAGAGTACGTCCCGCGCCTTCGCGACCTCCCGGGCCAGAACCTCGATCTCCGGTTCGTGGGTCAGCGCCTCCGCCATCAGGCCGGGGGCCTTGATCAGCGAGTCGACCAGCTGACGTTCGCCGGCCGCGTCGAGGGTGCCCCGCGCGCGGCCCGCCGCGATGGCCAGGCACAGCAGGACGGTGAGCTGGCAGGAGAACGCCTTGGTTGAGGCGACGCCGATCTCCGGCCCGGCCAGCGTCGGCATCACCACCGAGGATTCCCGCGCGATGGTCGAGGTCGGCACATTGACCACGCTCAGGGTGTGCTGGCCCTGGGACTTCGCGTAGCGCAGGGAGGCCAGCGTGTCGGCGGTCTCGCCCGATTGCGAGATCACCAGCGTCAGCCCGTCCTTCTCCAGGGGCGCCTCGCGGTAGCGGGCCTCGGAGGCGACGTCGATCTCCACCGGCAGGCGCGCCACCTGCTCGAACCAGTACCGGGCGACGAGGCCCGCGTAGTAGGCCGTGCCGCAGGCGGTGATGTAGACGCGGCTGAGCTTGGCGAAGTCGAAGGGCAGCGCCTCGGGCAGCATCACCCGGCCGTTGGCCATATCGACGTAATGGGCGAGCGTGCGGCCCACGACCTCGGGCTGCTCATGGATCTCCTTCGCCATGAAGTGGCGGTACTCGCCCTTGTCGATCCGGTAGGCCTGCGTGGCGATCTTTTGCCGCGGGCGCTCCACCGCGGCCCCCGAGGCGTCCCGGATCTCGGCGCCGCTCCGTGTCAGGATCGCCCAGTCGCCCTCGTCGAGATAGGTGATCGCGTCCGTGAACGGGGCGAGCGCCAGGGCGTCGGAGCCCAGATAGGTCTCCCCCTCGCCGAAGCCGACGGCCAGAGGCGCGCCGTGGCGGGCGCCGATCAGCAGGTTCTCCTCGCCGGAGAAGATGAAGCCCAGCGCGAAGGCTCCGCGCAGCCGCGGCAGGGCGGCGGCGACCGCCTCCACCGGACCCATCTTCCGGTCCATGTTGCGGCTGACGAGCTGGGCGACGACCTCGGTGTCGGTCTCGGTCTCGAAGACCACGCCGTCGGCCTCGAGCTCCTGCTTCAATTCGCGGAAATTCTCGATGATGCCGTTGTGGACGACGGCCAGCCGCGCGGTGGCGTGCGGGTGGGCGTTGGTCTCGTTGGGCCGGCCGTGGGTCGCCCAGCGGGTGTGGCCGATGCCGATCGTGCCGGTGAGCGGCTCGCGCTCCAGGCGGGCCTCGAGGTTGACGAGCTTGCCCGAGGCGCGCCGCCGCTCCAGCCGGCCGTGCTCCAGGGTGGCGATGCCGGCGGAATCGTAGCCGCGGTATTCGAGACGCCGCAGGGCCTCGATCACCTGCCCCGCCACCGCGTCGCGCCCGACGATGCCGACGATGCCGCACATGGAACTGTCTCTCGTTTCGATGGCCGGATCTTTGCGCGAACGGAGTGCGCGCCGGATCCGGGCCGCCCCGCTCAGCGCGGGCTCAGGCGTGACTTGTACCGGATCGCAGCGGCGCAGGACCAGCCCCGGCCGCGCTGGGCTTGCCAGCCCCGCGGTCAGGACCCTTTGGTGCGCCGCGCCTTCTCGGCCTGGAGGGCGGCGCGCTTCTCCCCCGCCCAGCCGGGCTTGACTGCCTGCCGGCCCCGCGCCACCGCCATGGCGTCCGCCGGAACGTCGTCGGTGATCACCGAACCCGAAGCCACGTAAGCGCCCGCCCCCACGGTGACGGGCGCCACCAGCGCCGAATTCGAGCCGATGAAGGCGCCCGCCCCGATCGTGGTCCGGTGCTTGAGCACGCCGTCGTAATTGCAGGTGATCGTTCCGGCGCCGATATTGGCCTTCGCACCGACCTCCGCGTCGCCGAGATAGGTGAGATGGGCGGCCTTCGCCCCGGCGCCCATCCGGGCATTCTTCAGCTCGACGAAGTTGCCGAGTTCGGCGCCGGCTTCCAGCACGGCATGGCCCCGCAGACGCACGAACGGGCCGATCCGGACGCCCGCCTCCAGGCTGGTCTCCGTCAGATGCGCGAAGGACCGCACGGTGCAGCCGTCCGCGATCCGGACACCCGGTCCGAACACCACGTTGGGTTCGACCACCACGTCGCGCCCGAGCAGGGTGTCGTGGCTGAGGAACACCGTCTCCGGGGCGATCAGGGTCGCGCCGCCGAGCATGGCGCTGCGACGGAGCCGCGCCTGGATCGCGGCTTCCGCGACGCTGAGCTGCACCCGGTCGTTGACGCCCTGCGCCTCGGCCTCGTCCACCGGCACGACCGTGACCGACAGGCCGTCCGCAACCGCGAGCGCCACGGCATCCGGCAGGTAGTACTCGCCGGCGGCGTTGGCGTTGCCGATGCGGGCGAGCAGCGAGAGGGCGTGGCGCCCGGAGAGCGCCATTAGCCCGGCATTGCACAGGGTCACGGCCCGCTCGGCCGCGCTCGCGTCCTTCTCCTCGCGGATCGCCAGGACGCGGTCGCCCTCGGTCAGCACCCGTCCGTAGCCGGCGGGCGTCGCCGTCTCGAAGGCCAGCACGGCCACCGCCGCGCCGTCGGCCAGGGGCGCCCGCAGGCGCAGGAAGGTTTCGGCCGAGACGAGGGGCGTGTCGCCGAAAGCGATCACGACGTCGTCATCCGCCTCGGCCAGGATCTCCCGGGCGGCGAGAACCGCGTGGGCGGTGCCCAGGCGCTCGGCCTGCGGGAAGACCCGGGCGCCGGGGGCCGCCTTGGCGATCTCGGCGGCGACGTCGTCGCGGCCGGGCTCGGCCACCACGGCGATGCGGCCTGCGCCCGCCGCCTGCACGGCGGCCAGGACGTGGCCGAGCATGCTGCGCCCGGCAATCCGATGGAGCACCTTCGGCAGGTCCGAGCGCATCCGCGTGCCCTTTCCGGCCGCGAGCACGATGGCGGTGAGGCTGCGCGGGGGCGTTCCGGTCGGGGTCATCGCAGGTCCAGGCATCGATCAGCGGCACGACGGATGGGCCGGACGGGCGCCCGGCGCAAGTCCGTCCCGGCCGTCAGCGCAGCGCCATCGCGGCGTGATGGCCCCCGCCATGGGCGAAGTGCTCCCGGCGGCGTTCGATCGAACTCGGGATCCGCAGCGATTCCCGGTACTTGGCCACCGTGCGACGGGCGATGTCGACGCCCTCCCCGCGCAGCTTCTGCACCAGCGCATCGTCGGAGAGCACGTCATTCGGCGTCTCGCCGTCGACGAGTTGCTTGATGCGATGGCGGACGGCTTCGGAGGAATGGGCCGCCATGCCGGCCGCGCCGGGGATCGCCGCGGTGAAGAAGTACTTCATCTCCAGCGTGCCGCGACTGGTGCCGATCGCCTTGTTGGAGGTGACGCGCGAGACGGTCGATTCGTGCATGCCGATCGCCTCGGCGACCGTCTTGAGGTTCAGCGGGCGCAGATGCGTGACGCCGTGGACGAAGAACCCGTCCTGCTGGCGGACGATCTCGGTGGCGACCTTGAGGATGGTGCGGGCACGCTGCTCCAGCGAACGCGTCAGCCAGTTGGCGTTCTGGAGCGCCTCCGACAGGAAAGCCTTGTCGCCCTCCGCGCAAGCATTGCGCGAGACCCGGGCATAGTAGCTCTGGTTGACCAGAACCCGCGGCAGGGCCTCGCTGTTCAGTTCGATCAGCCAGGAGCCGTCCGGCGCGGCGCGCACGAAGACGTCGGGGACCAGAACCTCGACCGCGCTCGATCCGAAGGCCCGGCCCGGCTTCGGGTCGAGGCGGCGGATCTCGCCCAGCATGTCGACGAGGTCTTCGTCGTCGACGCCGCACAGGCGGCGCAGGGCGGCGAAATCGCGCTTGGCCACCAAGTCCAGGCGCGCGACCAGCGCCTGCATCGCCGGGTCGAACCGGTCACGCTCGCGCAACTGGATCGCGAGACACTCGGCGAGATCGCGGGCGGCGATGCCCGGCGGATCGAAGGTCTGGACCAGCGCCAGCATCCTCGCGACGACGGCCGGATCGGCGCCGAGCCGTTCCGCTACGTCGTCGACGCTCTCGCGCAGATAGCCGGCCTCGTCGACCGCATCGATCAGGAAGCCGGCGATCAGCCGCTCGGCGGGATCGCGGGTCGCGAGGTCGAGCTGGCCCGCGAGGTGCTCGCGCAGCGAGGTCTCGGCCGTGAGGGTGGCCTCGAAATCCGGGGCCTCGGCATCGAAGCTGCCGCCGGTGCTGCCATAAGGCGGCGGCGTCAGCGAGAGCATGTCGCCGCCGCTGGCCTCCCGTGCCTGGATCGGCGCGTCGTCCGGGAAGACGTTGTCGAGCCGCGTGTCGAAATCGGTCTCGATCTCTCCCCGGCTCGGATTGAGCTCCGTGGCCAGCCACGATTCGGGTTCACCGGAGTCGAACCCGTCGGATCCCGCCTCGTCTTGAGCAGGGCTGCCTGATTCGGGTGCCTCGCCCGCCCCGGGGAGTTCCGGCTCGGCGCGTTCCAGCAGCGGATTCCGCTCCAGCTCGGCCTCGACATAGGCCGCGAGATCGAGCTGCGACAGTTGCAGGAGCTTGATCGCTTGCAGGAGCTGCGGCGTCATCACCAGGGCTTGGCCCTGACGCACTTCCAGCCGTTGCACCAAACTCATGCGAGGCCCCGATGCCCTTCCGGCGTGGTTCGCCAGCCGGAGCCACGCTGCTCACGGCATGGTTCTTGCTTGTTCCGTTAGGACTTCTCTAGCCCCAATGGGCGCGCGCGTCAAAGCGGGTCCCGCGACGCCGGTGTTGGCAACGTCCCTACCGACAGACGCGCGTGGCGAACGGGCCACAGCGCTCGGGTGCCGCCGGCAATCTGAGGGCCGTCCTTTAAGGAAGCTTTGCACGTCCGCCCGGGTTCGACGAGTTGGGTCCCGATCGACGCGCCACGCGCGCCCCGGCGTGCAGACCGCTCGTCGGCCCATTGCGGTCTACCAACCGCAATTCGGGACCGGCGGCTGGGATTTGGCCATCGCGGCCTTCTCGATCTTCACCATCGCCCCCCAGGCGTATTTCTGGGCGTAGGGCGTGACGTTGGTGAACAGGCACCCGAGCTGGAAGTGGGTTGCGCCCATCTCGCCCGCGAAGCTCATGCAGTCGAGGAAGGTCCAGGTCTTGGGGACCGGGGTCATGGAGCGCCAGCGCGGCATCGCCACGGGCGAGCAGACCTTGACCGCCCCGGTGCCGTTATCCGCGTTCAGCGCGTCTCCGGGATTCTGCGCCGCGCCGGCATCCGCGGCCATGCCGAGCAGGACAAGGGTCGCGAGGGCCGTGCGGCGCGCGAGCGAATCGTATCGGTTCATCGGGTCAGCGCATCGTCCACCACAGGGCCGCGAGGATCGCGAAGCCGATGAGATTGTAGAGGATCGCCCAGATCCAGACACCCAGGATGGCGCGGCTCGGCTGACGGGACCGCGGGGTACCGAGGCGCAGGCGGTTCCGGTCCTCGGGCGTCGGCCAGATGGCGGTCTTGGGAGCCCGGAGAAGGCGCGTGAGCGCGTCCGGAAGCTGTGGGCCGGGCGGTCCTTCACCGGTCATGACGGCCTCGGCTGCGACTGTGGATCGGCCGCGGGGGCGCGTCCCGAGCAGGCCCCGGTCGCGGCCGGTGCGATCCGAGCGCCAGCCGGTCGGTCACAGCACCGTGCCGGGTGCTTCCGGATAGTATTGGTAGGCCCAGGTCTCGGACAGGAGCCGGTCGCCCGATTTGAGCTGCAGGCGCATCTCGAGCGGTTCGGGTCCCTCGGCATAGACCTTGAAAAAGACCCGCCAGGGGCTCGGCTTGCCGTAGGGCGCCCAGGTCGCGGCGACCTCCTCGGCGCTGCCGCGCGCGAGGCTGAGCGCCACCGTGGTCTTCTCGGGGTCGAGTCCGGAAAGGGCGGCCCCTGCAAATTCCAGCACGAACTGCCGCACCAGATTGGCGCGGCCCGGGCGTCGATCCGCTTCCGGGAGCCACGCGGCCTTCGTGGCCCGCGTCGCCACGCAGCGAGCGAGATCCGTGGCGACGGGCTCCGCCACGGTCCAGCAGAGCCGGTAGGCGAAGCTGCGGTCGGATCCCGCCTTCGGCGGGTCGTCCGGGACCCAGAGGGCGACGATGTTGTCGTCGGTCTCCTGATGAGTCGGGATCTCGACCAGCTGGACGCTGCCCCGGCCCCAGTCGCCCTGCGGCTCCACCCAAATGTCGGGCCGGTTCTCCTCGAACCCGTCGTCGATATAGGAATCATACGCGCGGTCGCGCTGAAGCAGGCCGAAGCCCTTGGGCGAACGGTCCGCGAAGGCGCTGACGCTGAGGCGCGGCGGGTTGTTCAGGGGCCGCCAGATGAACTCGCCGGCGCCGGTCTGCATCAGCAGGCCGTCGGAATCGTGGACCTCGGGCCGCCAGTCGCTGGCGAGGAACCGGCTCATGCCCTCGGAGTACCAGAGCATCGAGGTCAGCGGCGCCATCCCGAACCGCTCGACGGACCGGCGCATGTAGAGCGTGCAGGCGACGTCGATCACGACGTGCGGCTTCTTCCGCGCGACGAACCGGTAGGCGCCGGTGAGGCTCGGGCCTTCCAGAAGCGCCAGCACGGTAACGGCGCCGTCCGACGACGGGGTGACGTAGAACCGCGTGAAGACCGGGAATTCCTCGCTCTTGCCCGGGCCGGGCGCGGTGTCGATCGCGATGCCCCGGGCCGAGGCGCCGTACTGCTCGCCGTCGCCGGCAGCGCGGAAGTAGGACGCACCCAGGAAGGCGAGCCAGTCGCCGTCGTCGCCCGGTTGGCCGGCGGGGACCTTCTGGAACCGGAACCCCGCGAAACCCGCCCCGTCCGGGACGTCCTTGGCCGGGTTGCCCGCCGGATAGGTGAACAGGTCGTGGCCGTAGAGCACCTCGCGGGCCTGCCCGCCCTCCAGGGCGTAGATCTTCACGGGGTGGCGGAAGAAGTTGCCGAGGTGGAAGAACGTCACCGGATACGGGCTGTCGGCGAACAGGGCGTGGCCTGGCGGGTAGCGGATCTCCTGAAGCGGTCCGTAGGTCAGGGCATCGAGGGCCGTCGAGGCCGGCGCCTCGGCCGGCGGCGCGTAGGGTCGGTCCCGCAGGGCGCGGGCGAGATCCTTCAGCCGGTCGAGATCCATGGGCTCCGGCGGCGCCAAGCGCGGCCCGGCGGAGGCGGCCCGGGCGAGTCCGGGAAACGGCGCGAGGGCGAGCAGCCCGATGGCGGTCAGGACGCGGCGCGTGATCAAGCTGGAACCCCCGGGGATGCGGCCGGGCCTCGCGACCCGCGCCGCCCTCTAGCCAGACCGGGCCGGGGACGCAATTTGCGGCGCCGCAGCTCAGCTCCGCGGTCCGCAGCTGCCGGTGCTGCCGTCGGTCGCCCAGAGATTGGCGGCGCCCCCGGGCGGACACTGGCCCGGCAGCGCCAGGGTGATCAGCTTGGCGAAGGCGCTGGCCTCATCCTCGCCGTAGCCGATCTCGCCGACCATGCGGCCGGTCCTGTCGAACAGCGCCACGGTGGCGGAATGCTCCATCGTGTAGTCGCCGTCCTTGGTCGGTACGCGCTTGTAGGCGACGTGATAGGCATCGGCCATGCGGGCGACCTGCCGGGGTGAGCCGACGAAGCCGCGGATCCGTGGATCGAACGAGGCCAGGTAGTCCCGCAGGGCGTCGGGCGTGTCCCGCTCCGGGTCGAGGGTGACGAAGACGACGTTGAGGCGGTCGGCGTCCCGGCCCATCCGGCCGAGGGCGGAGGCCAGTGTGGCGAGCGTCGTCGGGCAGACATCCGGGCAATGGGTGAAGCCGAAGAACAGGACGGCGGGCTTGCCCAGCAGGTCGGCCTGCGTGACCGGATGTCCGTCGAGATCCAACATCGCGAAGGCGCCGCCGACCCGGCGGGGGTGGCTGAACGAAGAGCCCTGCTGCAGGACGATCGCGCCGGTCCCGGTGACGACCACGGCGACGAGGGCTGCGGAGACGAGGAGGGCGAGGGGGCTCGGTGCCATGCTGTGACCTATGACGGCGCGTCGATGCGCCGAAACGAGGTCCGTGTCGACCGGCGTGATGCCGCGGCGGGGCGCCGAGAGCTCCCGCCACGACGCCGATCCGGTCTACGCTTTCCGAGGGCCGCCGAACGGTCCGGCATTCCCCGCCCTACGAGGCCCTGGCGAGATCCAGGGTTGCGGAACGCTGCGTGACGGTGTCCGCGGCCGCGAGGATGTCGTCCATCTCGCCCTTCGGCATGGCGCGACCGAACAGGTAGCCCTGGCCGAAATTGCAGCCCTGGTCGGACAGCCAGTCGAGGCTCGCGTTGGTCTCGATCCCCTCGGCCGTGGTGGATAGGCCGAGGCTCGTCCCGAGCTTGATGATGGCGTCGACCAGCTTGGCGCGCTCGTCGCTCATCGTGATCGCGTCGACATAGCTCCGGTCGATCTTCAGCTTGTCGAACTTGAGTTCGCGCAGGTGGTACAGGCTCGAATAGCCCGTGCCGAAATCGTCCAGCGCGATGCGCACGCCGAGTTCGCGCAGCGACAGCAGGGTGGCCCGGGTCGCCTCCAGATCCTGGATGAGGGCGGTCTCGGTGATCTCCACTTCGAGGCGCTGCGGCGGGAATCCGGTCTCGGTCAGGATCGCCAGGATCCGCTGGGCCAGCCACGCATCCTGGAACTGCTGGGGGGCGATGTTCACCGCGAGGATCAGATGCGGCGGCCAGGACCGGGCATCCAGGCAGGCGCGGCGGATCAGGGTGTAGCTGAGATCGGCGATCATCCCGGTCTCCTCGGCCACCGGGATGAACTCGGCGGGTTCGACCAGCCCGCGCGTCGGATGGCGCCAGCGCGCCAGCACCTCCACGCCGACGATCTCCTTCTCGGGCAGGGAGACCACCGGCTGGTAGAAGGGCTCGATCGCGCCCTGCTCGATGGCGGTGCGCAGCTCCGTCTCCATGCGGGCGCGGGCGCGCAGCTCCGCATCCATGGTGCTGCGGAAAAACCGGAAGTTGCCGCGTCCGTCCTTTTTGCCCTGGTACATCGCGAGATCGGCCGCGTGCAGGACCGCATCGGCGTCCGCGTGATCCGCCGACACGGCAGCGACGCCGACCGTCGCACCGACCTTGAGGTCGTTCTGGTTCCACGTCACCGGCTCGGCGATGCGAGCGATGACGGCCTGGGCGAGGCGCTTCAGGCCTTCGCTCTCGTAACGCAGCGGGACCAGCATGGCGAACTCGTCGCCGCCGAGCCGGGCCGCCATCCCGCCCGGCGGTACGAGCTGCTGGAGACGCTCGGACACCGCGCACAGGACGGCGTTGCCGGCCGCGTGACTGTAGAGATCGTTGACCGGCTTGAACCGGTCGAGATCGATCAGCAGCACGGAAGCGGTCGAGTCCTCGGCCGCCGATCCGTGCGCCCGCTCGACGGCGTCGATGAAGCGGCGGCGGTTGGCGAGTCCGGTCAGGCCGTCATGCCGCGCGATGGCCTCGGCCTGCGCGGCGGCAGCGTCGCGCTCGAGCATCAGCCGCCGGAGGATGATCGACTTGCGGACGCTGGCGCCGAACAGCGCCACCCCCATGCAGGCCGCCAGCATCAGAAGGTCGTTGAGGTTGTAGGCGGTGACGAAGTCCTTGACGAAG
Source organism: Methylobacterium sp. P3_A11 (assembly GCF_056403155.1). Taxonomy (NCBI): domain Bacteria; kingdom Pseudomonadati; phylum Pseudomonadota; class Alphaproteobacteria; order Hyphomicrobiales; family Methylobacteriaceae; genus Methylobacterium; species Methylobacterium sp. P3_A11. The sequence goes on along the minus strand of NZ_JBFUGA010000021.1, from coordinate 44,608 downwards.
TCGAAGGTCCCGAGGGTGACCCCGACGAACCAGATCCCGACACCGATGATCAGCAGGCACAGGGTCTCGTAAAGCTCGCCGCGGCCCCACGCGGTCGACGTTTCACTCGGCATGCTCTGGACCCGGTCTGCGTTGCTCGTTTGAACCATGCTGTCTGCTAAAGTGTAGTAAATTCATCGATGAACGGGGTGGATCGTCTCCAGATTTCCGCAATGGTGTCGTGGTTTAATTTGCGCGCCTTGGTTTAATTTGAATGAATTCGAATTCTGTGGCGGCACGCGGCGGCAGTGGGATCCGGCCGCCTCACGTGCCTTGTCAGGCTTCGGCTCCCTGATCCGGAATCCGCACGGCCGAGCGCTTCTCGTGGAGGGCGGCCGCCGCCTCCACGATCGACAGGATGCCGCTGCGGGTCGTCTCGTCGGTGATGGCCGTGAACGCCACAACCAATTCCATGACCTTCGGATCGTCGAGAAAGCTCGTGGGTGCGATCCGTCCGCCGCTGCCCTCCGGCGGCCCGGCGAAAAAGGTGTCGACCGGAACCCGCAGCAGGTCGGCGATGGCCTGCAGCCGGCCTGCGCCGATGCGGTTGCGGCCCTTTTCGTACTTCTGGACCTGCTGAAAGCTCACGCCGATCGCCTGACCGAGATCGGTCTGGCTCAGGCCCTGTGCCACGCGCAGCGTCGCGATGCGGTTGCCGATCGTGCGATCGGCCTCGGTGGCGGACTTGGGCTTCGGAGGGGACGACATCGAAGGACAGCCTTGTAGGGGGCAGGAATGGTCGCCTTACCGGCAACCGCTCGGAAAGACGCAACCGCAAACTGCTTAGTGCACCAATAAGTTGCGCAAGCGCTAGTTGCGCCAGGCGCATGGCTCCGCGGTCGATTGTCCTTCCCGCCAAGCCGCAGCGTGCGAGCCCACCGGACGGGGTCCGTAGACTTCTCCTTCGGCCGTATGGCGCAGGGCTTGCCTGGTCTGCAATCGTCTCCGGACACCGGTCCTGCATTTCTCCGGGACGACGAAGACTACCGAGACGGGCGGATCCGTCCCGAAAGTGTTCGGAACCGCGACACTGGAGCCATGCCGGCACGCGGGCGCCGAACTGCTCTCGCGAAGGGATCCAGGATGGCAAGGAAGCGCGAAACCGATCCGACCGCGAAAGCCGCGGTATCTGATTTCGTCCAGAGACCATCCGTGCCAAGCCGGCAAAAACTGGCGTTTTTCAGTCGTCAGTATCTATGAAATGATGTATTCGCTCACTGCAACCAGCAGTAAGGTTGAAGTCCTTTCACAGTGCCGGCATCGATGACCGATTTCCTGACCGCCCTCCCGGAGACCGTCGATGCGGCGGACCCTGCCGAGCCGGTGACCGAGACATCGGCGCTGCGTGCGCATATCGAGCGGGTCCTGCGGAAACTGACCGCCATCACGTCGACGCGCCGAGACCGCTGAACCCCGCATCCGGGCCGGAGATCCGCCGCCAGCTCTCGCTGACGGCCAATCCCGTGATGTCGGCGCCTTCCGCCGGCGCCTCATCCAACGCGTCGGATCGGCCACCCCATGTCCCGACACGGGTCTAGACTATACCACCGATGCTGCCCTTGAGCGCGCTGAAGTCGTTGCCGGACCCGCGCCGTGCCGCGTCGCGGGCCTCGTAGAGCCCGGATCGAACCCGTCTTTAACCGGGCATTCACCATACCGCGCGAGGTATCCGCATGGAGTCGGAGCGTCGTGACCAGCCATGCTTGATGTCGTGTTCTGGTGGTGCGTCATCGTTGCGCTGACCGGATCGGTAGCCCTGTTCGGCATAGCCGTCTTTGCCGGACGCACGTCCCGTTCGCAGCCCCGGGGGATCCAGCTACCCCGCGACGAGCCCCTCGTGCTCCGGCATTTCGGCCGCGCGTAGGCCCCTCGGCGCGCAGCCCTGAGGGGGAAGCCTGCGTGCCGTACCCATCCGGGCACCGGTGCCGCCTGAACCCTGGCGATCCGCACCACCCCCGTAAGCCCTTATCGGAACAGCCGCGCGAGCGTCGCGGCAGGACCATCGTCACGACGCCGCACCATGGGCCGCTCTCGGCCACAGACATTCGGGTTCGTGGGCGAGCCCCTCCGGTCCAGAGGCTCAGTCATTGCGCTCACAACGGAATAATGGTCGGAGTGGCGGGATTCGAACCCACGACCCCTAGTCCCCCAGAAATGCCGCAGGCGTCCTGAATTAGTCAGAGCGGTCCAGAACACATTGATTTTTCGAGGCTTGGCACCGCAGGATGCTCAGAATGGGTCCAAACGGTCCGGCACAGTCCGGAAGTTTCGGACCCAGAACGGACCCAAGGCGGCCCTCGAGTCGGCTGTTTGGGTCCACTGCTGCGGGATGGATCCATGCCAAAGGAACTGCTCACCGACACGCGGGTCAAGGCGGCCCCCTCTCCTTCCAGCGGCATCCTCGAGCTATGGGACACCCGATGTGCGGGCTTGTGCCTGCGCGTGATGCCCACCGGCCTAAAGTCGTGGACGGTGCGCTTCACGGCTCGCGGAGGCACCAGCAAGCGCCGGGAGCGGATTGGCGCATATCCCGAGGTGAGCCTCGCTGAGGCGCGCGAGCGGGCGAATCGCATCCGCCTTGAAGTGGATCAGGGTGCAGATCCGGCCGCAGAGCGCATTGCAGCGATTCAAGAGCAGCGCGCCGCGGAAGAGCGGAAGGCGCTCACGTTCGGCGAACTGGCAGACCTCTACATCGAGAAGTACGCCAAGCGCGAGAAGGCATCGTGGCAGAACGATGAAGGCTATTTGAAGCGCCACGTTCGGGAGCCGTGGGGCTGTCGCGCTGCCAGCACGATCACAAAGCAGGATGCCGGGAGGCTGCTATCGAAGATCCGTGACCGCACACCGGTTGGAGCGAACCGAACGCGGTCCGTTTTGGCGAAGCTTTTCGGGTGGGCTGTCGACGACGGCTTGCTCGATGCCAGCCCGATGGTGGGCTTGAAGAAGCCTGCGAAGGAAGCCAGGGGCAAGACCCGCACGCTGACCGATGATGAGCTTCGGGTGTTCTGGCATGCGCTTGATGGCGCCGGCCTGTCAGCCAGCGTAGTCGCGGCATTCCGGGTATTGATCCTGCTTGGCCAGCGCCCAGGCGAAATTGCCGGCCTACAGCGGACCGAACTCGTGAACCTATCTCGGCCGAGAGATGCGAGAATCGAGTTCCCGCCAGAGCGGATGAAGGCCCGCCGGCCGCACGTCATTCCGCTACCTAGCATGGCTCTGGAGATCATTTCCGCCGCGCTAACATCGGACGATCGCAGCGAAGGATTCGTATTCGTAAGCCGGTACGCGGCCCGCGAGCGGCTTGCCCGCCATTCCCTTTCCCAGGCAATGGGCCGCATCATTGCCGGCCTGCCTACGGATGGATCAGACGGCGAGACGGTGCGGCGCCTACAGGCTGACCCGCCGACCCCGCATGATCTTCGGCGAACCCTGGCGACGCGCCTCGCCGAGCTCCGCATACCTCGGGAAGACCGCCTCGCGGTGTTGGCTCATTGCTGGGGCGACGTGCACGAGGCGCATTACGATCAATACGAACGACTTCGAGAAAAGCGTATCGCCTTGGAGGCGTGGGAGCGTCATGTCGCCGAGGTGATCGGGCTTGAGCAAGTCAGCGCCCAGTTGCTGCCGATCTCACGGGGGACGGCATGAACAGCGACCAGCATGAGGAGCGGGCATGGTCAGTCATCGCCGCCACTCTCGGCGTCAGCTCTGATGATGCGGCAACCCAGCTTGAAATCGGCGCAGCAGCAGATATCTGGCGGAATTTTAATATCGATAATTTTGCCACATCGGTCGATCTAGTCGACGACCTGAAGCGAATGGCATTTATCAGTCGTAGTCTTGCATCCAAGAGCGAGCGTGTGAGAAAGCATGTTCAGATGCAAATGCTTCTGCAGTTAAACGGAATGACGTTTTTCGACGACGATCCCGACAACCCCTTCGCAGATGTGCATCTGCAAGCAATTCGGTCGATCGGTGGTCTATGTGATCTACTGGCAGCAACGATGAAAACTACCCGCGGTCCTAAAGGTAATTTACCTCGCCGTGCGGCTTGGCTTCGAGCCACCGAGATCTATGAGCAAAAGACTGGGAAGAAAGCGGCAGTTAGTCGGAATGCTGCACAGCAGATCTGCGGGCCTTGGGTAGAGTTTATTCGCGCCTTCTGCACCTATGTCATTGCCAATTACGTTCCGGAGGCCGGTGCTATCGAGGCGTTTCACAAGCAGCGCGCACGCACTTTGAAGGAGGGCGGCAATCCGCTCGTGGAGGTTTTTCTGGGAGGCTAATTTACGAAATTCCCTCGAAATGAGCCAACGTCACAGTCTGAGCTTCTCAGAACAATGTGGTGCCGCCCTATCTGAAAGGACGGCACGAGATGACCACCCAATACCGCATTCTCCGAGAGCGAGAGGTCAAAGAAATCACCGGCCTGTCGCGCAGCGTCCGCGCGCAGCAGATTAAGGCAGGGCGCTTCCCTGCGCCGGTGAAGATCACTGAGCACCGAGTCGGATGGCGCTCGAGCGATCTTGATGCGTGGCTCGTCTCGCGGGAAACCGCAGCGTGAGCGCCACCGTCCTCCCATTCCGCTTTGCCCGGCGCCTGCCGCAGATTCGGAAGACATCGGGCTACATGGCTGGAGTGCCGGCCAATCACGCGGAGGGCCACCTCCGTGAACAGCTTCGGCGGCTCGAGGAAGGCCTTCGCAAGAAGGGAGTCGCGGAGCCGCTGATCCGGACCGAGGTCGGAACGTATGAGGGCGCCATTCGTGTGCACCTCTGGCGACTCCTGATCGCAGAGGGCGCCCCCCGCAATGGGTAAGCGCAAGAAGAACTCCATCACGACCAGCTTCGTCGTCCACTCGAAGGAGATGAAGGAATCGCTAGCCTGGAGGCATCTTCCCGACGCTGCCCGGCGCGCCCTCGACAGACTGGAGCTTGAACACATGCGGCACGGCGGAGCCGATAATGGGCGGCTGCCGTGCACTCGCTCGGACTTCGCACAGGCTGGGATTCGTCGAGCCTCCGTAGCCCTTGCTATCCGCCAGTGCGTACACCTCGGTTTTGTGAAGGTCTCGGAGGTCGGCGGCCGTTCGATTTCAAAATTTAGACGGCCGAACCTCTATCGACTGACTTACGTTTTTGGGTCCGGGCGTAGTCTAGATCCCACGCACGACTGGCGATTGATAGAGACCGAAGAGCAGGCCCAAGCCGCTTTGGCGAAGGCCGAGGCGGAGAGAAATTACGCGACCCAGCCAAAGAAGCTTCTTGAAAAGCAGGAAGCGGAGCGTCGCGAAAAACAAAAAGCTGGACGCACGGGTGCGTCTGGGCCGGACGCGGTAGCGCGTCCACAAGCAGCCTAGCTCCTGGACGCGCCCGTGCGTCCTCTGTCCTGGACGCACCTGTGCGTCCACTCTCTATATTCTCGGTGAGGGTCCCATGAGAATAGCGCCAGTGCAGCGTCAGCCAACTCCGTGGTCCGTCGGTCACGATGGTGCACTTCGCGACGCCAACGGCCGCCTCGTCCGACTATCCGGTTTAGGAACGGCTCTGAATGCGACCAGCTTCTTTCCGCACGCCGACCTGAATCGAGACTTCATGCTTCAGGCCGTGAATAGGCTTGGTCGCGAATTGAATCGAGCTGAAGCCAAGGATTCTGATGCAGCTTGATTGACGACGCTTCAAGCTTACAGCAATTCGAAAATAAAAAAAGAAGACAAATTCGCCGGCCGCGCTCTGTGGCCTGTGAAGTGCGCCAGCGCCCTGCTGGCACAAAGTGGCCGAGGAAGCGGCTGGAACCCGCCCCTCGGCCTGATCAGCCCCATCCCCACTAGAGATGAAAGCCATGTCTGCAAATAACACAAATCGGATCATTGCCAATGGTGGCTCGGTCTCGGCCGCTCTGAAGACGTTGCGCGACGCACGGGATCTGCCCTGGCTGTCGGACGGCTCCGTTGAGCAGGAACGACGCGCTGGGCTGTACGAGGCTACCAGAGCGCTGGAAGTGGGCTTCCACAATCAATCCGAGCTGCTGGTGCTCTCGACAGCGGCTTATCGCGGCCCGGTCGAGCTGGCCCGGCGGATTCGCGAGACGGAGTTCGGCAGCAAGGATTTCCCGAAGCGGCGATCATTCGGCGCCTTCCTCGAACACCTTTTCGGTGATCAAGGCGCCAATGGTGAGTATGCCAACGCCTACGTCTATGCGCTCCAAGTCATCCTCCCGTTCATTCGCAGCGTGCATTGAAGGGGCCGGCAATGACATATCCGAAACGCACTTCTACCGAGACCATGGGCCAGATCGAAAAGCCGGAACAAACCATCCGCGGCGGCTACATGATCGCACGGCGACACAAGGAATCTGGAATCCTGGTCCGGATTGCGAGCCGACCTTTTGAGCATGCCAGCCGGGACGAAGCTGAAGCCCAGGCACGGCGTCTGGCCGAGCGGCACGGTGACGAATTCACCGTGTTCGCGGAGGTCGCGTCCGTGATGCCACCGCTCAAGGAATTGGGCGAGGTGCCATCGACTGACCCACCGCTGCCAGTTCCCGAGCCGCCGCCTCGCCGTGCTCTAGTCGTCGAGCGCCGCGTCTCGCGTAAGCCGAAAACGGCAGGCCGAGTGCCTAACGGAGGCTGAGCGGCAAGCCAGCGCGCGACGTCGTCGAACGGCCGCGCCACCCGGGGCGGCCGTCTCTCGTTGTGGTGCGGCTTGCCGATGCGCCGGTGTCGGAACTGTCGGCGCACTGAATTGGTGGCGAGGTCCAATTCGCTCACCGAGATCCGAATCGCCATTTGATCGCCGCGCAAAGCCGACGATTGCGCAGGCGGTGCGGCTTCAGAACCTCAGCTTGCGATCCAGCACGGTTGCCGCTTTGTCGAAGACTTTCAGCCAGAGATCGTCCGCTAGGATGCAGAACTCCGCGAATAACAGCAGGGCGCGGATTTCGGCCAGCTTGACGAAGTGCGGCGATGCGCGCCGCTCTGCCCCGGACAGCGGGCGCACGCGCTCATAGCCCCCCAATAGCGCGGCGATGAGCACTGCCTTCGCCGGGTCACCGCGCACGAAATGCCAAATCGCGGTCCCGAGATCGAGCGCGTAGGGGCCGTGGCCACAATCATCGACATCGAAGAAGCCGATCGTGCCGTCCTGAGTAATGGCGTTGGCCAGCCGTGCGTCCCCGTGACAATTTCCCGGCGGCAGATCGTGCGTCGCAGGATCGCTCAGCATCTCCGCGAGGTATCGGTCTACGGCGTGCCGCACGGCGTCGCTGCCGGTAATGCCCGCCAGCGACGCAGCGGGGTGGGCGCACAGCCTTGTTGGATCGAGCGGACGCGCACCGCCGGCCTCGATCCCGGATAGAGCCCCGTGCAGCCGCGCCAGCGCCGAGCCGAACAGCGCCACGTCTTCCGGGTCGTCGGCGATCGGCCGACCGTCGAGGGCGTGAACAGGCCGGCCACGTGGTCTGCGCCGTCGAACAGCACGTGCGCGCAATGCGCACCGTCAACAGTCGGGATCGGTCGCGCCACGTCGATGCCCGGCATCGGCCGGAACTCGCGCAGCAGGCACATCTCGAATGCGATCTCGACCTTGGATCGGCCGAATGGTCGGTAGAGACGCAGATAGTAGGCATTGTCGCCCGCGTTGAGACGATAGGTTCGGTTCGCGCCGGGGACGACCAACGTGCAGCCGGCGAACACGCGCCCGTAGCGGCTGGAGAGGGCGTGGAGGTCGATGTCGCTCACTCGCTTCCGCGCCTCACAGCCTTCCCGAGCCCCCCGGAATGTCATCGGGTTGCGCATCGTGTCGAGGATCCTGGACGCCTCACGATCGCTCGATATAGCCTGAAGCTCAATCTGGATTAGTTTGCGGTAGGCTACATATAAGCGATCTACAATCCCCGGTAATTTATAGAGAAAGAATAGCTAGACCACGTTGTCTAGCACCCCCGCACGCCCGCGAATGCGGCAAGCGGAGCCAATGGCGGGTTGGATACTTGTTGTGGTATCTGACGCTCAGAGTTGCGTAACTGTGAGCCTTCCATGATCACTGAAACAGAGGTTGCCACCGCGCACTCGTCCCCGCTGTGGCAGGTCCTGGCCGACTTGCAGGCCGCAAACGTCCGCGCAACCCGGCTGAATGTCTTGGCCCGGGCAACGGACATCGGCATGACGGATGCCAAGATCAGCGCGATCGTCGACGATCTCGCCGCCGAACGTGGACTGAACGAGGTGGCCGCGTGATGCGGGACGACCCGAGCCAGATACTGGCGGCCCTCATCAGGCGCGTCCCGGTGCACGCGATCGACGTCCCTGCGGCCTAGCGAGCCGGAAACATCGCCGCCGTGGCCTACGCATCAGCAATGGCGGAATGGCGCAGGGAAGCTGCCCAGGCCGTAGTAGCTACCCTGACCAGCAGCCCCGGACATGGCCGCCACGCCCGACGTCTTCGCCCGCATCGCCACCGCGTCGGCGCTGATCCAGCAGGCGACCGAATGATCCCTCCCATGCTGAAGAGGAGGGGTAGGGGCCAATCTTCAGCCGATCAGGGGTTCGGACCGCACGGGATCTCACTCGCAGATTTTATTTTTCATTGGTCCGATTTCGTAATTCAAGTTGGAGATTGTGATGGCGGGTCAGCACGGCGGTAAACGCCCAGGCGCGGGTCGGAAGCGGGCGACGATTATTGCGCCCGAACCCATTCTCGATTTCGTGGAATTGCTTGAGCGTCTGCCGCGTACAGTGGTCGGCCGCCAACGGCGATGCGCACTCGCCTTGGCAGCATTCGGAGCTGATGACAGGCAGATCAGCGCAGCGCTTGGAATTGATGCGGAGCAGGTCACGCAACTCTTCGGCACCGACATCAATCTGGGGCGGATCGCTCTGCAGGCGAACATTCGAAAGGAGCTCATGCGCGCTGCACTTGGGGATGGACGGCCCTTCAGCACAGCAGCCGCGGCCGCCGCGCTGAAATTGCTTGCCCCGCCAGACAAAAGCCGCCTCGATCGCGGCGTTTCGACCTGAGGCAATGCCGTGTGGCGCCTGCAAGTCGGCAGTCCGGCAAGTTGCGCAACCTCAGCCTGTTGCTTGCAATCTTCAAAATGACCCTGAGCCTTCCTGCCGTGATGCCGCTGCGGCGCGGGTCCCTCGCATCATGCTTCAGAGCATTGCCCTGCAACTGCTTATCAAGTTTGGCCGCCGCACTCGCGCCCACCTAAATGCTAAGGCAGCCCTTTTTCCCAAACTTCGCCGCCGTAGGTTCGACCGCGATCATACTCAGCGTTTCGGAACATCTGCTTGCTGGAGGTTTGGTCGCCTTCAGATGACCGAAGGTGGCCGAAAGCGGCTGGTCCGCTTCCGCGTGCCGCCATGGCAAGAGCGGACGGCCCTTCTCCCGGAGGCTCGCGCCTCACTAAGCGTCCGGTCTGTGCGGGCTTCAAATGGCCCGGTGCAGGCATCCCGCAGATCCTCATCAGCCGCGAGAGCCATACCCGATCGCACTTTGTGATTTGGCTTTCCAGCAACAATTTGCTCTCCCTTTGCTGCGGACGCATCGTCCCATCACAGCTTCGGGCGCGCGGCGCTGCGCCGACATGGGGGATGCATGACGGCAGCGCTCGGGATCATGTGCAAGGCCCCGCGCCCCGGCCTGACCAAAACGCGCCTTGCCGCACGCCTCGGTCCGGAGAAGGCAGCCCGTCTCTCTGCCTGTTTCCTGGCGGATGTCGCCGGTGTCGTGCTCGCGGTCCCGGAGGCGCTGGGCAGGCAGGGATACGGCATCTATGCGCCCGCGGGATCGGAGGCCGAGCTCGCTGCCATCCTGCCGCCCGCGTTCCGCCTGCTGCTTCAGGAAGGATCCGATTTCGGACTCATCCTCGGAACGGCCGTGCGTCGTCTCCTGACCGAGCAGGCGCACGACTGTGTCGTGCTGATCAACGCCGACTCGCCGACCCTGCCCGCATCGCTGCTCACGGACACCGTCACCACCCTGCGACGGTCCGGGGACCGCGTGGTGCTGGGGCCCGCCATCGACGGCGGCTACACGCATATCGGGCTGAAGGCCGATCATCCCGAACTCTTCGCCGGCATCCCGTGGAGCACGGACGCAGTGCTGGTCCGTACGCTGGAGCAGGCCGCCGGCATCGACTTGGAGGCCAAGGTGCTTCCCCTTTGGTACGACATCGACGACGCGGCGACATTCCGCCTCCTGCAAGACGAGATCGCGGGCCTCCCGCCGGCGTTCGCCGCGGACGGCCTCGTCGGGGGGCAGGCGCCCGCGACGCGCGCGCTGCTGACCCAATGGCGTGACGCGTGAGCCCTGTCCGGCGCCTGACGGCACTCGGCATCGCCGGAACCGTGCTGATCGGGCTCGGCATGCCGCTTCTTCGGGGCTTCGGCGACGATGCGTTCCTGGCGCTCGCCTGCGCCGGCGGCGTGATCGCCGCCCTGGCCGCGCGCATGGACGACCTTACGGGACCCCGGGCGCTCGCCATCATTGTCGGCGCCGGCCTCGCGATGCGGCTCCTCGCGCTGTCCGCGCCGCCGATCCTGTCGACCGACATCTTCCGCTACGTCTGGGACGGGCTTGTGCAGGGCGCCGGGATCAACCCCTACCGCTATGTCCCGGCCGACCCGGCGCTGACATTCCTGCGCGACGCGCAGGTCTATCCGTTCATCAACCGCGCCGACTACGCGGTGACCATCTACCCCCCGGCGGCCCAGGCCTTCTTCCTCCTCGTCACCCGCGTCTTGGCGAGCCCGCTCGCCATCAAGGTCGCCCTCGTGGCGTGCGAGGGTATGACGATCGTCGCCCTGATCGGTCTGCTGCGCCTCACGGGACAGTCGGAGGCCCGCGTCGCAGCCTACGCTTGGCACCCGCTCCCGGTCTGGGAGATCGCGGGCCAGGGCCATGTCGACGGCTTGATGATCGCCCTGATGATGCTCGGCCTGTGGCTGGCGCTGGCCGTCGGCCGCCGTTACGCGGGCGCGACATCGGTGGTGCTGGCGGCGCTGGCCAAGCCGTTCGCCCTGATCGCGCTGCCCGGCCTGTGGCGGCCCTGGGACGGGCGGATGGTCGCCCTCGTGCCGGTCGTGATCGCGCTGGCCTATCTGCCCTACCTGTCCGTCGGGAGCGGCGTGCTCGGCTTCCTCGCCACGGGCTACACCGACGAGCAGGGCCTGTCCTCGGGCTCGGGCTTCACGCTGCTGCGGCTCTGGCGGCAGTCGGTCGGGATGTGGCCCCATGACACCCAGTTCTACCTGGCCCTGTGCCTGATGACCCTGGCGGCGCTGGCGCTGCGCACCGGGTTCCGGAATATCCGGACGCCGGAGCGAAGCCTGCGCGACATCAATTGTTCGATCGTGATGTTACTCTTTCTGCTCTCGCCCGAATTCCCATGGTACTTCCTGATGGCCGTGCCCTTTCTAAGTGTCGCTGCCACGCTTCCGGGTTGGGTCCTCACGGTGGGAGGCTTCATGCTCTACGACGTCGTCCCTGGCGATCCGCAGCCCTCCTATGACGCCCGCTCGGCGATCCTCGCCGCCCTGGTGGCGGCCGCGGCGCTGGTGCAGGTCGGAATCCGCCGCCGTTCCGGGCTCATCCGATGACGACGGCCACGCAACCCGCCGCACCCGCTGTCGACCCGCGCCGCTACCACGAGGCGGCGCCGCGGTCGGTCGGGACCGTCGTCGAGCGGCTGCCGGTCTGCCTCTATCTGGAGGTGACGAACCGCTGCAACCTGCTCTGCACCACCTGCCCGCGCACCTATGTCGAGCTCGAACCGCCGGCCGATATGAGCTGGGCGCTGTTCACCCGCATCGTCGATCAGGTGCCGGATCTCAGCCGCGCCGTGCTCCACGGGGTCGGCGAGCCGATGCTGGTCAAGGACCTGCCCCGCATGGTCCGCTACCTCAAGGATCGCGGAACCTACGTCCTGTTCAACACCAACGGCACGGTGCTGTCGGAGAAGAACGGGCGGGCCCTGATCGAGGCCGGCCTGGACGAGCTGCGGGTCTCGCTCGATGCCTCGACGCGGGCCTCCTACATCACGGTGCGCGGCAAGGACTATTTCGAGCGGATCCTGAAGAATGTCCGGGCCTTCCGGGCGCTGCAGGAGCGCGAGGGCCACGCGAAGCCGCGGGTCTCGGCGTGGCTCACCGGCCTCAAGGAGACCCTGCCGGAGCTGCCCGCCTTCGTGCGGGTGGCGGCCGAGGCCGGCGTGAAGGAGGTCTACCTCCAGCGGCTGGTCTACTTCGCGGACGACGCCCTCGGCATGGCGCGGCCGGATCAGGCCCTCTACGAGCGCATGGAGGTGGACGGGTCCAATTACCTCACCGAGGCTGAGGCGGTCGCGCGCGCGCTCGGGCTCACCTTCTCGGCCTCGGGGGCGGCGAGCGAGCCGGGGATGAGCCTCCGCCGCGACGCGGACGGCTCGCCCTGGTCGCTCTGCCGACGGCCCTGGAACGTGATGTACGTCACCGCCAACGGCCGGGCGCTGCCGTGCTGCATCGCGCCGTTCTCGCAGCGCGGCTACGAGAACTACACCCTCGGCGACGCCACGCAGGAGACCCTGCGGGCGATCTGGAACGGCCCGGCCTACGCGGATTTCCGGGCGGCCCTGCTCTCAGACACGCCGCCGCAGGCCTGCGGCAATTGCGGGCTCCGCTGGAGCCTGTGACCGCCGCAGCCTGCGTCACGGCCATCGTGCCCTGCCTCGACGAGGAGACCGCGATCGGCGGCGTCGTCGCGGGTCTCCTGGCGAACGGGGCCGATGCGGTCCTCGTCGTCGATGGCGGCTCGCGGGACGCCACCCGGGAGCGGGCCGCCGCTGCGGGCGGGCGCGTGATCCTCGAGCGCCGCCGCGGCTACGGACGGGCGATCCAGACCGGGATCGCAGCGTTGCCACCGGAGACCGGCATCGTCCTGTTCGTCGACGGCGACGGCAGCGACCGGCTCGACCGCGCCCCAGCCCTGCTCGATCCGATCCGCGCCGGCCGGGCGGACTTCGTGCAGGGCTCCCGGATCCGTGGCGATTGCGAGCCGGGCGCCATGAGCCCCCAGCAGATCGTCGCCGGTCACCTCGCCGGCTGGCTGCTGCGGCTCACCTACGGGGCCCGCTTCACCGACATGTCCCCCTTCCGGGCGATCCGTCGCGACCCGCTTGAGCGTCTCGGCATGCGGGACGAGACCTATGGCTGGAACCTCGAGATGCTGATGCGCGCCTCCGCGGCGGGCCTGCGCTGCGAGGAGGTCGCCGTCGGGCAGCGCCCGCGGCAGGGCGGCGCCTCGAAGGTCTCGGGGGATTGGCGGGTGGGGATGCGCGCCGCCTGGGTCATCGGCACGACCTTCCTGCGCCTCGCCCGCGCCCTGTCGCGCGAGGGGCGCCGGTCCGGCTGACGCGCCGCCCCTCAGGTCACGACGCGGACCAGGCTGGCGGCCCATCCGAAGGTCAGGCCGGGCGGGTACCGGCGGCGCAGCGCGGCGTCGAGGCCCAGGCTCCGGCCCGCCGCGAAGACGCTGAACAGGGCCATGAGACCGCCGAGGAAGACGTAGGTCCACGGCCATTCCTGCGGGTGCAGGTACAGGCCGAGCCAGAGCTGGGCGACGAACGCGACACCGATCGCGCCGACGATCCGGACGCCGAGCCCGAGCAGCAACGAGACCGCAAAGGTCAGCTCCGTGACGAACACCAGCGCGTCCAGGATGTAGAAGTTCGGCGTCGGCAGCAGCACGCTCTGCACGAACTCCCGGTGGATCGCGAAGGCGGCGTTCGTCACCTCCTCGCTGGTCCAATAGTAGAGCCCGTTCTCGGTGGAGAAGAGCGGCAGCTTCCAGAGCATGCCTTGGAACCACATGCCGCCGATCAGGGCGCGCAGCGCCCACAGAGTGACGTCGCGGCCCGTCCGCTGTGCCGGGTCCTCGATCCATTCCCGGATCGCGATGACGATGCTGGCTAGGACCAGAAGCGCGAAACCGGCGGCGACCAGCCAGCGCCCCCAACCGAGGGCGACCTCGTCGCTCTGCTGCCCGATCAGGAACAGCCACGTGTCGGTGAAGGGGTCTGTCCGCATCGCATCGATCCTCTCAGAAGCTGCGCATCAGGTGCAGGCCGCCCGCGGGGGTGGGTCTGCCGCGGACCCGTGCAAGGGCTTGGTGGACAGGCGGGTCGGCAGGTCGGTGAGGCGCAGCGAGCGACGCAGCGCCCGGGACAGGGCGTCGACCAGCGCGGTCAGGAGCGCCGTGGCGACGATCAGCAGCACGGCGACGTCCAGGCGCAGCTCGGAGATGGCGGCATCGACGTAGAAGCCGAGTGTCGCGACCCCGAGGATGCCGAAGATCGCGCTCTCGCGCAGGATCAGCTCCCAGCGATACAGCAGATACGCCAGGAACTGTCCGTAGAGCCGGGGCAGCGTCTCGTAGGCGTAGAGATTCAGGCCGGTCGGCGCGTCGGGGCGGTAGGCGAGGTCGTCGGCGTGGCGGCCCATGAGGTAGCCGACGATGCCGGCATTGTGGATCGTCAGCGCCAGGATCGCCGGCAGCATCGAGGGGCCGAGCAGCTGCAGCAGCACGTAGGCCAGCATGTATTCCGGCGTCGAGCGCACGATCACCAGCAGGACCCGCCCGAACGGCTGCCCGACCGGCCCGGCGAAGCGGCGGGAGGCGAGGGGAAACAGGAGCAGCGCGCCGAGGCCGGTCGCGACCAGCGCGATCTGCGCCAGCACCAAGGTCTGGAGCGCGCCGGGCAGGATCTGCTCCGTCACGATCGGCCGGAGCCAGAGCCCGAACCGGCCCCAGGTCGCCGGGTCGAGGAGCGCGCCGGACCGGAGCGGGCTCGGGACGATGTCGTGGCCGAGGAACCGGCCGAGGCTGGTCAGCCAGTCGGTCGTCCCGATGGTCTTGGGCAGGGCGAGAACGCTGCCCACGAGCAGGACCGGCAGGGTCGAGAGGCGCATCCAGAGGCGGCGGGAGCCGATCAGGACGTAGAAGATCAGGAGCAGCGCCCCGGCCTCGGCGTAGCGGCCCTGGCGGAAGGCGGATTCGAGGTAGAAGCCCATTGTGGGCAGGCCGATGAAGCCGAGCACCAGGGTCGAGCGCATGGCGCATTCGAACCGGTAGAGCGTGTAGTGCCGGAAGGCCGCAGCGACCTCCGGCAGGCGGGCGTAGGCGAACGCCGAGAGGGCGCCGGTCCCCGCCGGCAGGACCCGCAGGGCGGACAGATCCGCCTCCTCGATGATCTCCGAATAGACCTTGGCGCAGATGCCCGCATAGGGCAGCGCGATGGCGAGGATGCCGGTGGTCGCCGACAGGCCGAACACCTGCGTCAGCAGCAGCGCCCAGAACAGCTCGTGGACCGAGCGCAGGCCGGCGCAGGCGAGCCGCACGTTCCGGACCTTAGCGAACGGGATGGCGAGGACGAAGCCGGCCCCGGCCCCGAGCGTGACGCCGAGGATCGCGAAGGCTACGGTGTAGACGACGCTCCAGACCTCCACCGCCGGGAAGTCCGGGTAGACCAAGCCGGCGAGCAGGCGCTGCAGGTCGGCCCAGGGATGGAGGCTGGTGACGGCGAGGTCGGCCAGCAGCAGCGCCGCCGCCGCGCCGCCGACGAACCAGCGCGTTGCGGCGGCATAGCCGCGGCCCGCCGTCAGGCGGAGGACGTTCACGCGGCCTGCCCGTAGAACGGGGCGAGGGCCGCCTCGTCCAAGTCGCGGGCGGGCGCGTCGAGGACGATCCGACCCGCATCGAGGACGATGATCCGGTCCGTGTGCGCCAGCGCCAGGGCGATGTCGTGGAGCGCCAGGACGAGGGTCTGGTGGCGGGCCACCATCCGCTCCAGGATTACACCGCCCTGCCTGCGGTCCAGGGCCGAGACCGGCTCGTCGCCGATCAGGATCGGACGCCCGTTGTAGAGCGCCCGCGCCACCGAGACGCGCTGCTGCTGGCCGCCCGACAGCGCCCCGGCCTTGGCCCGGACCGCGTCGGCGAGCCCGACCTCCCCGAGGATCCCGCTGATCTCCGCGAGATCGGCGTGGGCCGGGAACGCCAGGGTTCGCAGGTTGTGTAGGGTCGAGCGCCGGTCGAGACGGCCCATGTAGACGTTGTGGAACACCGAGAGCGTCCGCACCAGGGCCGCTGCCTGCGGGATCAGGGCGACCCGCGGCTGGACCTGGGCGTGGATCAGCCCGAGCAGGGTGGACTTCCCCGCGCCGGATCGACCCATCAGCGCGACGCGCTCGCCCGCCCGGACGGTGAGGTCCACGCCGAACAGGACGGGCTTGCCATCATAGGCCGCTGTCGCGCCCGACAGAACGACTTCGGCTTCGGTTTGGGGCAGGCTCACGGCAGCGCGCGGCTCAATCCAGCAGGCCCGTGGATTTCGCAACGCGCTCCACCGGCTCGTAGGCGGCATTGGTCACCGGGATGAACTTCGAGCGCGCGAAGGGCGCAAGGATCGCAGGATCGGTGATGCCGATCAGCGCCGCCTTCAACCGATCCGTGAACCCGGCCCCGTAGATCGTGTCGACATCGCCGCGCACGGTCCACTGATAATCCGGGAAGGGCGGGCTCTCCCAGATGATGCCGACCTCCTTCGGGTCGATCTTGCCGGCCTTGTTGTCGAGATCCCAGACCGAATAGTCCACCGCCCCGACCTCGAAGGCCCCGGACTGGACGAGCTGGATCGTGCGGCTGTGATCGCCGGAGAAGCCGACGCGGGAAAACACCTCCTCGGGCGTCTTGCCCGGGAACGCCTCGCGGATGAAGTATTCCGGCATCAGCCGGCCCGAGGTCGAGGCCCGGGAGCCGAACGTGAAGGTCTTGCCGGCGATCGCCTTCGGGAAGTCGGCCGAGCGCGTCAGGCCCGTCTTGGTGTTGGCGATGAGGTAGGTCTTGAACGCCGCGTCCTCGGCGCCCTGCGCGATCGCCTGCGCCCCGGGCGCGGCCTTGCGCGCCTGCACCCCGGTGAAGCCGCCGAACCACGCGAGCTGGACCTGCCCGTTCGTGAAGGCCGTGACCGCCGCCGGGTAGTTCTTCACCGGGAGGTACTTCACCGGCACGCCGAGCTTGGTTTCGAGGTAGACGGCGACCTTGCCGAAGCGCTCGACGAGGCGGCTCTCGTCCTGGTCGGGGATGCCCGTGAAGACAAAGGTCGGCCTGGCGCCTTGGGCGCCGGCGGCCTGGGGCAGCGCGAGGCAAGCCAACGCGCCCAGCAACGCCCGGCCCAATGTCCGTCTCAGCATCGAGTGCTCCCGTTCGGATTCCGACTGCGAACGACGCCATGCTGGCATCGATGTCCAATCAACTGACAGCTAGCCCATGTCTAGCGGAGCGCTCGGCGAAGCCTGCTGATGGCCCTCATTCGTGTCACCGCACCGCGCGGTTACCCATCGCAAAGTCGCATCGCTGCGGCAATCGGTCCGGCGGGCGCTGTCATGACTTCGGCCTGTTCGACTTCGGCCTTGGCGGCCGTCCCGGTGTAGAGAGTGAAGTCCGGCCGCGGTGTTCAATCTAACTGAAGATGTGATGTTACCGATGCGGCCTGCCGTGCGAAGGACGCCGTGACGCCCGAAATCGGGCGCCGGTCGCCCGATGGTGCCTGTCAAGATCAGGCGAGAGGATTCATGGCCATGGACGCCGGGACGCCGCACCCTCCGGAGCCGGACACCGTCGCCCCGACACCGTCATTCGCCCTGGGCGTCGGGCTCACCAACGAGTGCAATCTCGCCTGTTCCTTCTGCTACCGCGATCCCGATCGCCTGGACCGGCTCGGACCAGAACAGCTGCGGACGGTGCTCGACAGCCTGCCGGTGCGCTCGGTCAATCTGGGGACCGGCGAGAACGGGATGCACCCCCAGTTTCCGCAGCTTCTCGATCTGCTCCGGGCCGAGCCGATCAAGCTCACGATCACGTCGAACGGGCACTCGATCGCCGTGATGGATGACGCGGCGGTGCAGGCCTTCGCCGACGTGGAATTCTCGATCGACTATCCCACCCGGGAGGAGCAGGACGCGCAGCGCGGGGCCGGGAACTGGGACCTCGTGATGGCACAGGCCGCCCGCTGCAGGGCGCTGGGCGTCGGCGTCACCTTCATCGCCGTGATGATGCGGACCAATTTCGACCGGCTGCACGAGATCGCCGTCCTGGCCCGCGGCTTCGATGCGCCGCTGCGCATCAACGTCTACCAGGCGGTGCGTACGGACGCCTTCGCGCTCACCTACGCGGAATACTGGGACGGGTTCGCGCGCCTCTTCGCCGAGACCGACGTGATCGCCATCGGCGAGCCGCTCGTCCGGGCCATGGCGGGCCTCCCGGCGCGCCGGGGCGGATGCGGGGTCGGCACGGTGCGCGTCACGCCCCGCGCGACGGTGCAACCCTGCGTATACTGGGGCGGCGCGGGCCAGAGCCTCGAAACCCTGCGTCAGGCCGGCAGCGCGATCGTCTCCACGGACCCCTTCGCGGCGGTCCGGGCACTGCCGGAACCCTGCCGGGGCTGCGCCTACGAGGACTCCTGCCACGGAGGCTGCGCCGGGCGGCGGCGGCTGATGGAGCGGCTCGATCAGGTCGATCCCTACTGCCCGATCGTGCGCGGCGAGGTCAGGCCCCTGTCGGTCGTCATGGCCCCGGCCCGCGAACTGCCGAAGCTCGAGAGCGCCTGCACGACGATCGTCCAGGCGCGGCTCGCCCGTGGCTGATGCGCCCGCGGCGCTCGCCGGTCTGAGCCGGCTCGCGACGGCCTATGCGGTCATCCTGTGCGACGTCTTCGGCGTGCTCCACGACGCGACGCGGGCCTTTCCCGCCGCCGCCGACGCGCTGGCCGCCTTCCGGGCCGGCGGGGGCACGGTGATCCTGGTCTCGAACGCGGCCGAGCCCGGGAGGCGTCTGGCGGAATCCCTCCGGGTCCGCGGGATCCCGGACGCCTACGACGACCTCGTGACCGGAGCCGACGTCGCCCGGAGCCTCCTCGACGCGGCGGCCGTCCGGCGCGTCCATCACATCGGACCGGCGGGCGACCGGGTCCTGTTCGAGGGGCTGCCGGTCACGCCGGTCCCGGTGGACGCGGCCGAGCAGATCGTCTGCACGGGCTATCCGGAGTGCGACGACGACCTCGACGCGACCCTCGAAGCCGCGCTCCGGCGCGGCCAGCGCCTGCTCTGCACCAACCCCGACACGAGCCTGACGGTGGGCGCGACGCGTCTGCGCTTCGCCGGTCTCGTCGCCGAGCGCTACCGCGCCCGCGGGGGCCACGTCGTTGAGACCGGGAAGCCCGGCGCCCTGATCTATCGCCGAGCCCTGAACAAGGCCGAGAGCGTGCGCGGACGGCCTGTCGCCCCCGCGCAGGTCCTGGGGATCGGTGACACCGTCGCCCTCGACGTGGCGGGTGCACTGGGAAAAGGCTTCGCGGCGCTCCAGATCGGAGCTGCGCAGCCCCCGCCGATAATCGCGTCCGACCGGCTATACCGGATGCCTGCGCTTGTCTGGTGACCGCGTGCCCGACACGTTCCGTCCCGGATCACGACACGAGAGGATTGATCGATGGATACGCCCCCGGTTCGTCTCACCAGCCTCGCCCACGGCGGCGGGTGCGGCTGCAAGCTCGATCCCGCGGTGCTGCGCGCGCTCTTGGCCGACCAACCGGTCGCGGGTCCCTTCGAGCGCCTGCTGGTCGGCAACGAGACCGCCGACGACGCGGCGGTCTGGGCTCTCGATGACGGCACCTGCCTGATCGCCACCACGGACTTCTTCACGCCGATGGTGGACGACCCCCACGATTTCGGCCGGATCGCCGCCACCAACGCCATCTCCGACGTCTACGCGATGGGCGGCAAGCCGATGCTGGCGCTGGCCATCCTGGGCATGCCGGTCGGCAAGATCGCCCCCGCGATCGTCGCCGAGATCCTGAAGGGCGGCGCGGCCACCTGCGCCGAGGCGGGCATCCCCATCGCGGGCGGCCACTCGATCGACACGCCCGAACCGATCTACGGCTTGGCGGTGATCGGCTCGTGCGAACGTGCCCATCTCCGGCGCAACGCCGACGCCCGGGCGGGCGACGTCGCCATCCTGACCAAGCCCCTCGGCGTCGGGATCTACTCGGCGGCGATCAAGCGGGAGGCCCTTGACGCCGCCGGCTACACGGATTTCGTCGCCACCACGACACGCCTCAACAGGGTCGGGGCAGATCTGGCGCGCGACCCGGAGGTCCACGCCATCACCGACATCACCGGCTTCGGCCTGCTGGGCCACGGCCTGGAACTCGCACGCGGCGCCGGCCTGACCTTCGTGATCGCCGGGGGCGGCATCCCGCTCCTGCCCCGGGCCGAGGCCCTGGCGCGGGAGGGCTTCGTCACCGGCGCCTCGCACCGGAACTGGACGAGCTTCGGGGGGCAGGTTGTGCTCCCCGAGGGCCTGCCGGACTGGCGCCGGCACATCCTCACCGATCCCCAGACCTCCGGGGGCCTGCTCGTGACCTGCACTCCCGCGCGGGCGGAAGCGATCCTGGCCCAGTGCCGCGCCGCGGGCTTCGCGCAGGCGGCCGTGGTCGGATGGTTCGAGAACGGCCCGGCCGCGATCCGCGTCGAGGCCTGAGGGCATTGATGCCGCCCCGCGAGCCGGCGACCGCTCCGATCCTGCACGACAAGGCGCACGGAGAGGCCTCGGCGTTCACGCCCGAGAACCTGCTCCGCGAGGCCCGCCGGCAGCGCGGTCTGGGCGCAGGCCGAGTGCCGGCCCTGTGCGTCCTGGACCCGGACGGCGACATCGTCCGCCACCTCTGCCAGACCGGGCGGGCCAAGCCCGATCCCGATTGGGCCTGCTACCACAGCACCCTGCACCGGTTCGAGGAATCCGGGCGCGCGATCGGCATCGTCGGGTGCGCGGTCGGCGCGCCCTTCGCCGTGCTGGTGGCCGAGCAGATGTTCGCCTCCGGCTGCGAACTCCTGATCAGCATCACCTCGTCGGGACAGATCAAGGCGCTGCGGGCACCGCCCTACTTCATCCTCATCGAGGCGGCCCTCCGCGACGAGGGCACGAGCTACCATTACCTGCCGCCGGGCGCGTTCGTCGACGCGCCGCGCGCCCTGGTCGCGGCCGTGGCGCCCGCGCTGACGGGGATCGGCGAGCCCGTCGAACGGGGCGCCACCTGGACGACCGACGCCCCCTACAGGGAAACCGAGCGGGCGATCGCGGCGGCCCGGGCGCGGGGGATTCTCGCGGTCGAGATGGAGGCGGCGGCCCTCTACGCGTTCGCGCAGGCGCGCGGCAAGGCCGTCCTGTGCTTTGCCCACGTGACCAACCAGATGTGTCAGGCCGGCGATTTCGAGAAGGGCGAGGCCAACGGCGCGACGACGGCGCTCCGCCTCGTCGCCGCCGTCGCGACCGCTCGGTTCCCGATCTAGAGAGCCGCCGTCCGGAAGCCGGCGAACACGTCGCGGCGCTCCGGGCCGAAGAAGTTGCGGTAGGCGGTATCGATCATCCGCGCGCGGGTCGCCCAGGCGCCCCCCCGCAGGACCTTCCGCGTTCCGAAGGCGGGCTCCGAGTATTCCTTGTAGGCGTCGGG
Source organism: Methylobacterium sp. P3_A11 (assembly GCF_056403155.1). Taxonomy (NCBI): domain Bacteria; kingdom Pseudomonadati; phylum Pseudomonadota; class Alphaproteobacteria; order Hyphomicrobiales; family Methylobacteriaceae; genus Methylobacterium; species Methylobacterium sp. P3_A11. The sequence goes on along the minus strand of NZ_JBFUGA010000021.1, from coordinate 23,029 downwards.
TGCGAAGCCCGGGAAAGGCAGGAACGGGCTCGCCGTCCATTCCCAGACGTTGCCGAGCATCTGCCGGCAGCCCCAGGCGCTGTCGCCCTCAGGATAGGCCGCGACGTCGACACAGCCGAGATGGCCGCCATCGAGGTTGGCGTGCTCCGGGGTCGGCGCACGGTCCCCCCAGGGATAGGGGCGCTTGGTGCTGCTCAATTTGCCGTCGGGCGTCGGCGCGCCAGCCGCTGCGGCCTCCCATTCAATTTCGGTGGGTAGTCGGCGGCCCGCCCAGCGGCAATAGGCGTTGGCCTCGTACCAGTTGACGTGGACGACCGGCTGATCGGGCGCCAGCGGCTCGTCCCGGTCGAACCGCCGGCAGGTCCAGTCGCCGCGCCCGTGAGGCGTCCAGTAGACCGGGTGCTCGGCACCGCATCCGTCGCGCCACCGCACGCCCTCGGCGTCCCAACAGGCGGGATTCCGATAGCCGCCATCCGCCACGAAGGCGGCGAACTCTCCGTTGGTCACCGGCGCGCGGGCGATGCGGAACGCCGCGACGGATACGGGATGCGCCCATTTCTCGTTGTCGAAGACGAAGCCGCCATCGGGCTCGGCGCCGAGCTGCCACGTGCCCCCGCCGACCGCGACGTCGCCCGGCCAGGGACCCATCCCCGCGTCCCGGGCCGAGGCCGAGGCGGCGAAGGACGGCTGCGGGTAGCCCAGGGTCTGACGCGTGTAGGTGAAGGCTTCGTCGTGCATGTCCTCGTGGAAGGTGACGAGCTGGTAGAGTTCGGCCTCCTGCGCCGTCGGCTCGCGGCCGTCGAGGCGCCTAACGAGCGCCGCCTGCACGCGGGCCATGTAGGCGAGGGTGTCGGGCAAAGCCGGCAGCGGGATCGACCAGCGCGTCGCGTGGGGCACCCGCGCGGAATCGTAGAGCCCGTCGGCTGCCGCCAGTTGGAGCGGGGCCTGGTCGAGCCCGCGCAGGATGAAATGCTCGTGAAACCAGGCGAGATGACCGATTTCCCACAGCAGGGGGTTCACGATCTCGCTTTGTGAGCCCATCAGGCGATCCTGATCGAGTCCCGACACCAGTTCGAGTGTCCGCGCTCTGGCATCCCCCAGCATCGCCACGAGATCGGCAGTCGACACCTGTGCGCTCATCAAACGTCCCGGGATCCTGTCGCAACCATGAGAATCAGCCTGATCACACCGGCGGCGAGAACGTCGCGTGCCGGCAATCGGACCACGGCGATGCGCTGGGCGCGCATCCTCCGCGAACTCGGGCACCAAGTCGACGTGTCAACGTCCTACCCGGACGACGCCGACGTCGACATGATGCTGGCGCTTCACGCTTGGCGCAGCGCGGCGTCGATCGCGCGCTTCAAGGCGCGGTACCCGAATCGACCGCTCATCGTCGCCCTGACCGGCACGGATCTCTATCACGATCTGGCGGCCGACCCGGAGCCGACCCTGCGCTCGCTCGATCTGGCGGACTGCCTGATCGGCCTGCACGACGGCGTGCCCGATGCCCTCCCGGCGCGTCACCGCGGCAAGGTCGCGGTGGTCCATCAATCCGCCACCGCGCGGGCGCATCGCTGGCCGATGTCGGACGATGCCTTCGAGGTTCTCGTCGTCGCGCACCTGCGCTCCGTCAAGGACCCGCTCTGCGCGGCCCGTGCGGCCCGGCGCCTGCCGGCCCGATCCCGGATCCGGATCGTGCACCTCGGCGGCGCGCGGGATCAGATCTGGGCCGATCGGGCTCGGGAGGAGATGGCGCACAACCCGCGTTACCAGTGGCTCGGGGACCGGCCCGGCTCCCTGGTCCGGCGCTGGCTGACGCGGGCCCGGGTCATGGTCCTCAGCTCGCAGCAGGAGGGTGGCGCGAACGTGGTGTCGGAAGCGGTCGTCGCCGGCTTGCCGATCCTCGCCACCGACATCCCCGGGACGCGGGGCCTCCTGTGCCCGGAACATCCGGGCTATTTCCCTGTCGGGGACGATGCGGCCCTGGCTGCGCTGCTCTGTCGGGCCGAAGAAGAGCCTCGTTTTCTGGAACACCTACACGCGTTCGGTGCGGAGCGGGCAACGCTCTTCACGCCCACCAGGGAACGCGAAGCGCTTCATCGAATTGTCTCGCGCCTCTGAGCGACGCGCCCGACGTGATTGCGATGGGGCCACGGCTGCAACCCGGCGCAAGCTTGCGTGCGCCTCGTCGCCGTCGAACGTCTGTTCAGTCGCCAATGACCGCTTCCGGGATTTCTGACAAGCGGCATTGCATGTCGGCTGTGGGCGCGAAGCCGACGGTCCGCACTTGCGCGAAATGGCGCTCTGGTGTGACGTAGTCTGGCCGTAAGCGGAATGGCCGTTCTGGAGAGGGATTGCTGGAAAAGCGGACAGCCCTTTACCGACCCAAACCTGACGCACAGCGCCTTGCGAGCGCGCCCCGATAGCGAACCTGAGCTCGGGTTTTGATGCTCATTGGAAATTCACGTCAGCGAAACCGTTAAGCTGTTAGCTTGATCCGATTCAAGCGGTCATAGGCAGCTTAAGCCATGAAAAGGAAATGCCAGGGTTGCCAGGCTGGCGAGCCGCTGCCCTTCGAGTTCACGATGGCGTTCCATCCCATCCTCGATCTTCAACGACATGGCGTGTGGGGCTATGAGGCTTTGGTCAGAGGCGTCTCAGGTCAGGGCGCCGCTCAGATCCTCGCGATGGTCGATGAGGCAAACCGCTACAAGTTCGATCAGGCCTGCCGCGTGAAGGCGATCGAGCTCGCCAGCTCGCTATTTGTCGAACCCGATACCCGTCTGTCCATCAACTTCATGCCCAACGCTGTCTACGAACCAGCCGCGTGCATCCGGGCGACGCTGGACGCCGCACGCCGCGTCGGCTTCGCACATCAGCAGATCATGTTCGAATTCACCGAGAACGAGCGCATGGCCGATGTTGCCCACGTTCAGCGAATTGTCACCGAGTATCGCAAACAGGGCTTTGCCACCGCGCTCGACGACTTCGGTGCAGGATACGCTGGGCTCAATCTGCTCGCGAGCTTCCAACCTGATTTCATGAAGCTCGACATGGAGCTGATCCGCGGCATCGCAGCGTCGCACTCTCGCCAGACCATCGTCGCGGGTGTGATTGCGATAGCACGTCAGCTAGGCATCGAGGTGATCGCCGAGGGCGTCGAGACAGAAGCCGAGCTGGAGACTCTGCGTGCGGCCGGCATTCACCTGTTCCAGGGCTATCTGTTTGCCAAGCCTTCCGTGGCGAGCCTGCCGGCAGCCTGGCTCCCACAGCGAGCCTTCGCTGGGTTAAGAACTGAGACTGGCGTGGATGCTGGGCTTTGCACGCGCGCAGCCTGAGTATCTCCGGAACGACTTGCGAGGCGCTGCCGTGCTCTCTTTCGAAGCCATCTCTCTCGACACGCTACTTACCCTCGAGGCGGATCAACTCGACTCCCTGCCGTTCGGGGTGGTTGGCATCTCACCCGCGGGCATCGTCGAGATCTACAACGCCACAGAGGCGCAGCTGGCTGGTCTCCAGCGCGAGACCGTTCTTTGCACGCACTACTTCTCCGTGACCGCGCAGTGCATGAACAACTTCATGGTGGCGCAGCGCTTCGAGGACGAGGCGGAGATCGACGCGATCATCGACTACGTGCTCACCCTGCGCATGCGCCCCACGCCCGTGCGGCTGCGGCTGCTGAAGGCGCCGCGGGCCGATCGCCGTTACATCCTGATCCAGCGCTGAGCGAGGCCGCCGTGACGACTGACCTCGAAGCCGAGAATGCGGCCCTGCTGCAGTTCCTCTATGCGTGCCCGGCCGGGCTCGTCGAGTTCTCGGCGACTGGCGCCATCGGCATGGTCAACCCGGCCGCGATGGGCCTCCTGATGCCGATCGCGGGGCGTCCGTTCGTCATCAACCTGTTCGACGTCATGGACGGCTGCGCGCCGGAACTGCGCAACATGATCCAGCAATTCGTACCACCGCAAGGCCCGGTCTGTGACGGCCACCGCATTGTGACCGGTCGCGGGGAGCGGTCGACCATCCTGGGCTGCAGCATCGTGAAGCTAACCGAGGATCGCTACGTCGCGACTCTTTCCGACGTAACCGAGCAGGTCGCCCGCGAGCGGCGGCTGAAGCAAGCGGAGACCTGGTTCGCTTCGCTGCTCGACGGCGTCGATGATGTCGCTGTGCTCTCGCTCGACGCGAACGGCTGCATTGACGCGGTCACGCCCTCAGCGACGCGCCAGACCGGATTCACGGACGCCGAGCTCCTTGGCAGACCTTTCGAGTGGTTCGACCGCCCGGACCGCGCCACGGCGATGCCGCTGCCTGGTGAGGCGATCGCCGTGGCGCGACGGGACGGCTGGTACCTCCACGAGGGCTGGCACGCCCTGGCCGACGGCGGCCGCTACTGGTGCCAGCGCTTGGTCGCCGTGCGTGATGAGGCAGCAGGGGCTGCAGCGGGATACACCCTGGTCATCCGTGCGGTAACCCGCCAAGGGCGTGACGCGGCCGATTTGCGCAGGATGCTGACGCGCGACCATCTTACGGGTGCGAGCAACCGTGCACACTTCTTCGAGACGGCAGAACGCCAACTCGTACGAGCCCTCCAGAATGCGGGATCGTTAGCGCTCGTGGTCCTCGATGTCGACCACTTCAAGCGCGTGAACGACGAGTACGGGCACGCGGCGGGTGATGAGGTGCTCCGCGAAGTCGCCCGCCGCTGCGAAGCGGAGTTGCGTCCTGAGGACATCTTCGCCCGTTTGGGCGGCGAGGAATTCGTGGTACTCCTGCCTCGCACCACGCTGAAGGCGGCTTCGGCTGTCGCCGAACGCTTGCGCGCCTCGCTCGCACGCGAGCCGATCGACTCGTGCGGGATCGAGGTGCGCATCACCGCGAGCTTTGGCTGCTCTGCGCTGGATTCGGATCCAGCCGCATCCCTGGCTGGCCTGCTCGCGGCCGCGGACAGCGCGCTGTACCAGGCCAAGCGCGCGGGTCGCGACCGGGTCGAGCTGTCACGCTCAGATCAGGTGGCGGCCTGAACGACGATCATACCGTAATGTTGTCGCGACGCGCCCTGGCTAGGGTCCTGCAAAGCCTGCTCATCGCTGAACTCCTCGCCGCGCGCGGCCGCGGTAATTCTGACGTGCGTCTGCCGGCGCACCTGCCACCTGCGTGGCCCGAAACCACGCAGATCAGCGCTGGTTCCGGAGAGGGGTTGTGCTGCGACTCGCTGGAGAGCTTGTGGCTGGCCTCCGCGGTCAACGAGATGTTCCATCTCCACGAGGCTGGCGGTGAGGACGGGCTGCTCGCGGATGCCACGTTTGGGGCTTGGATCGAGCATATAGAGGCAGCCTGGCGCTTCGGTGTGGCTTCGATCACTTTCACGAGCTCGGGGACGAGCGGACGGCCGAAGCGCTGCGCCCACACGGCTGATGCCTTGAACACGGAGGCGGCGTTCCTGGGAGAGTTGTTCCGGTGCAGGCGACGCGTCGTCTCCCTCGTTCCGACCCACCATGCTTACGGCTTTTTGTTTGCCGCGCTCCTGCCCGATGTGCTCGCGGTCGACCATGTCGACGCGACGAAGCTCGGCCCCGCTGAGATCGCTCGCAGTCTCGTGCCAGGGGATCTCGTCGTCACGTTTCCCGATCGATGGCGCTGGCTGGAGCGCTCGCTGCCAAGGTGGCCGGAGGACGTCGCGGGCGTGGTCTCGACCGCCCCGTGTCCGCGAAATTTGATTGCGGCGCTCTGCGAGCGTGGCCTGTCGGCGATGACGGAGGTGTACGGCTCGTCGGAGACGGCCGGCGTAGCTGTGCGTCGCTGGCCGGAGGTCTCGTATAGCCTCATGCCGTACTGGCATTTCGTTGAACCGATCAGCGAGGATGCACCGGAGATCGTCCATCGATCTGGACGGCGTCTTTCATTACCGGACCGCATCCGGCCGCGAGGTGAGGGTCGGTTTGAGCTAGCGGGCCGACTGGATGGTGCCGTACAGGTGGGCGGCATCAACGTGTACCCGGACCAGGTCGTAGTGCGCCTCCGCGATCAGCCCGGGGTTAGTGACGCAGCGGTGCGTCTGATGCGCCCGGAGGAGGGCTCCCGTCTGAAAGCCTTCATCGTACCCGAGGTGGGGACTGATCTGACCGCGTTGCGGGCTGATCTCTATGCATGGATTGACAGCGTGTTGCCGGTCGCGGAACGACCGACGGCAATCACATTTGGATCTGGCTTGCCAACGGGTATGATGGGCAAAAGCGCCGACTGGTAAGGAGCACTGAGCAGTCATGATAGTGGGGTGACGTGAAATCCCGACGTCGACCGGCGCCAGGAATTCGCTCGAAAGTTCTGACGTCTGCAGGGTGCAGCCTTGTCCCCTTACAGCGATCTGCCCAGCTTGTTCTCATAACCGCGGCGGGCGTTCAGCGGCCGGTTGGCTTTGACCGTTTGCGGCCGGTCTGCTTTGGGTCGAAAGCTATGGGGAAGCGGACGTTCTAGGCAGCTCAGGTAGGTGCCCCAAAGCGACCTCGAGCGGACGCTCTCGGATGAAGCCTCACAGGTCCGGTTTTTCACCCGAACCCGCCCTGGCGAGCAGCGCAGCTTCAAAGCTCGTCGCACTTGAGGCGATGCTCGGGGCGTAGAGCCTTTCAGCTCCTGGGACAAACCCCAATGCCCAACCAATGGAATCGATTGCTCGGCAGAAAATGCGTTACGGAAGCCACTCGATTTCAGCCTGACTCTGCATCCCTGCCATGCAGCTTGGGCCTTTCTTGGCCCATGCTGGTCAACCTAGAATGGAGAAATGGCAATGCTTGGAACAGAGGGCAGTCGCCACATCGCCCCGGTGTCGCGCTCACTGTTCACGCCTGATAAATGGCTTCTAGCACGGGGCCGTCGCTCAGGGCGGAGCTGTCGCTCCAGATCATGACGCCAGCCAGATTTTCTTCTCTTTTACCGCAGCCAAACGAGTGCCAGCGAGCCGCTGCAATCGATCGGCTGCAGATCATGGACACGCCGCCTGAGCCTGCCTTCGACCGAATCGTGGCCGCGGCCCATAGGCTCTTCAACGCCCCAATTGCCCTGATCTCCCTGCTCGATGATGAGCGGCAATGGTTCAAGGCCAGGTGCGGCCTGGATGCACCGAGCACTCCGCGAGAGCAGGCGTTTTGCAACTACACAGTCCTGCACGACAGCGTGTTCGTCGTGCAGGATGCACGGGCCGACGCCACGTTCGCATCCAATCCCCTCGTGACGGGGCAGCCATTCATCCGCTTCTATGCGGGGGCGCCGCTCACCGTGTCATCAGGAGTGAGGCTGGGCTCCCTGTGCGTCATCGATACGAAGCCTCGCACGTTCAGCCCAGAAGATGCGCAGCTTCTCACACGGTTGGCGCAGGTTGTGATCCACGAGCTCTGGCTGCGCGAGCTTATCGCCACACCACAACGCTCCTCGATGAGCGCAAGCAATACTGAGTGCGTTCTCACTCCATCGTCCCGGATCACCGGGGTTCAGGTTCGCGCGGCGCGAGCCCTATTAGGCTGGTCTGTTAGCCAGCTTGCCGCGGAAGCGGGTCTTTCGCCAAACACGATCAAACGGTTCGAGGCAGAAGACCGAAGGCTGCCAAGTAGCGATGCCACTCTATCAGCCCTGCAATATGCTCTTGAGGCGCATCACGTGATCTTTATCGGCCAGGATGCCGCTGCTCCCGGCGTCCAGCTGCTGCGAAGATAAAGCAACATATATTTGCGAATGGCGCGTTAGAAGTTTATTAAGAGCCGACTGTCCATTTTAGGCAACAGCAGACCGCCAGGCGGCAGTGCGGTGCTCCGGTCCCAGCGACGGATGGGACGTGGTATCAATGGCAACGCCGCTCTCGGGATGATTGATGTCGCTATTCCATCGCGGCGATCACGCCGTGCGCGATGCCATAACGCGCGCTCACGGCGTGGCTGAGCTGAGCCCCGCGGGTACTTTTCTGAACGCAAACACCCGCTATCTCGATCTGCTCGGCTACACCTTGGACGAACTGCGAGGACTTCCATCTAGTCGCGTCCTGCCACTTGATGATCGCGGCAGGCAAGAGCATCAGGAGCTCTGGGCCGCTGTGACGCGCGGCAAGGATCAGAACGTCTGCGTCCGGCATCGCACCAAAAACGGCACAACGCTCTGGCTACAGCTCAGCTACTGCCCTGTGCTCGACCGTACTGGACGAGTCAACAAGATCGTTCAGCTCGCCACTGATGTGACCGTGCAGCAGCAACGCCGCGTCGAACAAGACGCCGTACTCAGCGCCATCGGCCGCTCGCGTGCCTCCATGGAGTTTGCTATCGATGGTACCATCCTGACCGCAAACACCAATTTCCTCCGCGTGATGGGGTACACCCTGGAGGATATACGAGGCCTCCATCACAGCCTGTTTGTCGATCCCGCAGAGCGGGAGAGCCAAGCCTACCGTGACTTCTGGGCTGGTCTGGCGCGTGGCGAGTTCCAGGGCGCCGAGTACAAGCGCATCGCCAAGGGCGGTCGCGAGATCTGGCTGCAGGCCATCTACAATCCGATCTGTGATGGTGAGGGCAAGACCTTCAAGGTTGTGGAGTTTGCCACCGACGTCACGCGAGAGAAGGTGCAGCGCGCTGACGTGGCGGGGCAGATCGCGGCCATCAACCGCTCGCAGGGCGTCATCCACTTTGGGCTCGACGGAACGGTGCTGGACGCCAACGAGAACTTCCTGGGCGTGGTCGGCTACCGTCTCGAAGAAATCCGAGGCAAGCATCATCGCACCTTCGTCGAGCCGGACCATGCGGCTTCGATCGAGTACCGGCAGTTCTGGGACGCGCTGCGAAACGGTGAGTATCAGGCAGGCGTGTTTAAGCGGGTCGGCAAGGATGGCCGGCCCATCTGGATCCAGGCCAGCTACAACCCGATCCTCGACGCGGACGGGAAGCCGTTTAAGATCGTGAAGTACGCCACCGACATCACCGCCAAGACGGCCGCGCAGCAGGCTGCGGCGGAGGCCTCTGGTCGCACGCTGATGAACGTGCAGACGGTGGCGTCGGCGGCCGAGGAGCTGAGTGCCTCGATCGGCGAGATCGCACAGAGCTTGGCTCGTTCCCGCTCCGAAGCCGAGGCCATCCACGATCAAGCCACCCACGCCGATGGCTTGACCGCCAAGCTCCACGATGCGGCCGGATCGATGAATGGGGTCGTCCAGCTCATTCAGAACGTCGGCCAGCAGATCAACCTGCTTGCCCTCAATGCCACGATCGAGGCGGCCCGGGCAGGCGAGGCCGGACGCGGCTTTGCCGTCGTAGCCGGCGAGGTAAAAAACCTGTCCACCCAGGTCACCCAGGCGACCACGCGGATTGCGCAGGACATCCAGGGAATGCAGGGGATCTCAGACGAAGTCGTGGGCGCTCTGACATCGATTGTGCAGGCGATCGGCTCGGTTCGCGAGATGACGGCGGCGGCCGCCTCGGCTGTCGAAGAGCAGAGCGCCGTCACGCAGGAGATCTCGTCCAGCATGATCATCGCCGCGCAGGGGGTTGGCGAGATCGACACAAACCTGCAGTCTCTCAAAAACTGAGGACCCGGTTCGCCACGGCGGGCTATCTCGTGCCGTCAGGCGGCGCGACTGGCTAGCCTGACGACCTCGCAGGTGTCGGCTCGTCGTCGCCACTCGGTGACGCTCGCAGCCTCGCAGAACAGCGCTGCCTGTAGAATTATGACCAAGTGAGCATCACGGCGCGGGAAAGGTGACGGTGACGATTGTGCCCGGTGCTCCCGCATCGGGCGCGATGGTGAGTGACCCACCAATCTGCTGTGCCATCGACTGCACGAGCCGGCGACCAAGACCGCCATGACTTGGCTCACGCTCCGGGTCGAAGCCGACGCCGTCGTCGCGCACTTCCAGCTTTAACATCGCGGCCTTGCGATAAAATACGACCTTCACCTGACCCGGGCGATCATCCGGAAAGGCGTATTTGAGCGCGTTGGTCAGCGCCTCATTGATGATCAGCCCCACCGCCACGGCCTYATCGTGGGGCAGGTCGTGCGGCTCAGCCTCAATGACGACGGTGATCGGCCGTAGGTCGACCAAACCGGCCGTGAGGTCGTTACAGAGCGTGCAGATGAACGCCCGTGTGTCGACCCATGCCTCCGCTCCTCGGCCAGCGCGCAGGCGCTCGTGCACCCGCGCCATGACGAGCACGCGATTGACCGTATTGGTCAGTGCAGCCTTGGCTTGCGGGTCCTGGATTTGGCGGCTTTGCGAGCGCAGCAGCGCCACGACGATGCTCATGTCGTTCTTGAAGCGGTGCACCGCCTCGCTCAGGAACAGCTTCGCCTGCTCCTGTGCGGCCTCGGCCTGGTTCAGCGCGTGGTGCAGCAATTCCATGAGCGCGCTCAGGAACAGGCCGACGAACAGGAACACGATCAGGACGAATGCATCCCGCGGCTCAACCACCCACAGGCTGTCCATCGGCGGGAGCACCAGCGCGACCAGCACGGTGCTTAGCCCGGCAGCCAGGTAGCCGGTGCCGTGGTCGAATAGGGCGCCCGTGACGATGATGGCGGGGAAGTACAGGAAAAACGGGTAAGCCTGCAGCGGTGGCCATAACCAGCGGTAGGTTGCGTAGACCGAGAGCAACAGCACCACGGTGGTGGGATAGCTCGCCGCACGCGGCCAGTCCCGAAGCCGGCGCTGATACGCGCGCAGCTGCCTCATTTACCCCCCTTCAGCCCTTGGTGATATGGACAGTCATGTGCTTTCCGCAGCTTGACGACTCGGACAAGTCTTAGCTGCGTGATCGGTCCACGAATGCGGTTGATATGTCGCAGGTGAGGCTCGCCGAATGCTCGCGGAAACGTGTTGGAAACACGCTAATCTAGATCGCTCTCGCGCAACTACAGCGAGTATTTGCGAAGAGCGAGTGTGCTAGGAGACGCGTAAGGCCAAGATTGCCGATCCTGTCGGGCAGCTTGGACGGCTCGCATGCCGCTACGACGCTGAAGCGAGCCATAGGCAGTGTCAGGAAGACAGGTAGTGTCCTTGGCGACCGGAGTTGACGACGGACCCGTGGCCATCCTCGTCACCGAGGTGAACGCGGTCGTGCGCATGACGACGGTCGATCTGCTGACCGATGCGGGGTACCAGACGATCGAGGCGCGTGACGCTCAGGAGGCCCTGGCGCTCCTGGCGGAACACTCGAGCGTCCAGCTGCTCATCACCAGCCGTCGGCTACCGGGCGACGTTGACGGCGTGAGCTTGGCTCATATCGCGCGACGGTACCGACCAAATCTGGGCATCATCATCACGAAAGGCGGGAGCGGTCTGGAGGCAGCGAACCTGCCAGCTGGAGCGCAGCTGCTGCAGAAGCCCTATGGGTTCGACACGTTGCTGCGCGAGGTTCAGCGCCTAACGCCGGAGACTCAGACCGGTATAGGTGCACCGATGATCCCACCGGGGCTGCCGCCCAGCCACAGCGGCTCGGCTGAGGGTGGTGCCGGAGAGATCGCCGCGGCGGTCTCGGAACCGGACAAAAGCTGAAGCGGGTCAAATCGCCCCGCCGGACGGATCGTAAGCTGTGTGTCAACGCGCCCGGGGCAATTGGTCGTTGATCTAAGCTTGTGCCGCGTCGAGGTCGGCAAAAGGCGCAGGGCGAACCGTCATGCGCATCGCTCCGATGCCTGCTTCGGAGAAGCGTACCATGTCGGCTGAAAGACCGAGATGGGCGCACTGCTGCCGGAGTATTTTCGAAGCCCCTCAGCACTGAAGCTGAGGGACCAAACGCTCAAATCTCAGTTCCTTCGGCCAGGGTCAGAGCATCTTCGACGTCGACACCAAGGTATCTGACCGTACTCTCGATCTTGGTATGGCCGAGCAGGATTTGGACGGCACGCAGGTTACCGGTCCGCTTGTAGATCAACGACGCCTTTATGCGACGGAGGGAGTGGGTCCCGTAGTCCTCGCTGCGCAGCCCGATGCCCGTGACCCACTCGTCGACCAAGCGCGCATACTGCCTGGTGCTGATGTGCGTGACACCATCGAGCCTGCTCGGAAAGGCATAGTCGTCGAGCGTACCACCCCTGGCCTCCAGCCATGCCAAGATGCTGGTTCGTGCGGGTTCGAGCAATTCGAACTGCACTGGTCGGCTGGTCTTGCGCTGGATGATGATGGCCCGGCTACGGACGCGACCACCGCTGACGAGGTCACCGATCTCAAGCTTGACGATGTCGCAGCCGCGCAGCTTGCTGTCGATGGCGAGGTCAAACATCGCCCGGTCGCGTGTACGCCGTTCGCGGTCGAGCCAGAACCGGATGGCCCAGACCTGCTGAGGTTTGAGCGCTCGTTTGGCGCCGAGCTTGCGGCCGGCGTTCCATGCCGGTCGCCCTTTCGTGGCCGGATCGTGTGCAGAGTGTCCCATCGCTTCTCTCCTCGCCGGCCCATGCCGACCAGAGGACAGGACACCCGAACCGATACCCCCTGTGATAAGGGAGCACATGCGGACGTTCCGCTGGCGACCCGACGCGGTCATGCCGCGATACGGATTGCTTTCCTGCTAGCAGACACTCCACTAGCCCGATGCGGATCAATCGAGCCGAATTGGCTGATCTCGGGACCTTTCTCGCCATCGCGCGCCACCGCAGCTTCCGGCGAGCGGGTCTGGAGCTTGGCGTCAGCGCCTCCGCTCTCAGCCATGCGCTYAAGGCGATGGAGGCGCGCCTCGGCRTCCGCCTTATCAATCGCACCAGCCGCAGCGTCAAACTAACCGCAGCGGGGGAAGATCTGCTGGCTTCCCTGGATGCTCCGTTCGCGGCGATCGGCTCAGCGCTCGACGTGCTCAACCWGCACCGCGAACCGACGAAGGCGACCGGYCGGATCCGCCTCAACGTGCTCGAACATGCGAGCACTTTGCTGCTCGCCCCCGTCCTACCTCTCTTCCTCGACCGCCACCCGTTGATCGAGGTCGACGTCAGGGTGTCCAACGATCTGCTCGATGTCGTGGATGCCGGCGCCGATGCAGGGATCCGCTACGGCGGTACCGTCCCTCAAGACATGATAGCCCAGCGCCTGTCCGCCGAYCTGCGCTGGGTCGTGGTCGGTGCTCCAGCTTATCTCGATCTGCACGGCACGCCTGATCATCCGAGCGACCTCGCCGCTCACCAATGCCTACGCATCCGCCTCGGCGACGAGAGCCTCTATCGGTGGGAGTTCGAGAGGGCGGACGAGGCTCTCGCTCTGGACGTCCCTGGCGCGGTGACGCTCGACAACACGCAGTTCGCCCTTTCGCTCGCGGCAGCAGGCGGCGGCCTCGCCTACATCCCGGAGGCGTGTGTCGAACCTGCGGTCACCCGCGGCGAGCTTCGCGTCGTGCTGGCGGATTGGGCTCCATTGGGAACCGGCTTCCACGTCTACTACCCCGGCCGTCGCCAACTGCCGACGGGATTGCGGCTTCTCATCGACCTGATCCGTGAGGTGAAGCCGCTCGGTCTGTAGCGGTCGCGCCGTTCACCGATGAGCATCGCTCATCGTTCCGTTGAGGGACGAACGGCTGATCGGCGACCGGCGCAATGTCTACGTCTGGCTCATTGAGGTCAGCCGAGAGATCGAGACATGCGCCGTTTCAATGGGAAAGTCGCCTTCATCACGGGCGCGGCCAGCGGCATCGGACACGCCGCTGCCATCGCGTTCGCGCGGGAAGGCGCGAAGGTCGCAATCACCGACCGTACCGAAGCTGCGCTCAATCAGCTTCGCGCCGAGATCGAAGCGGCAGGCGGCGAGGTCCTAGCGATCCGGTGCGACGTGTCGGTGCCGGAGGAGGTCGAGGCAGCAGTCGCTAAAATCGTCGAGCGGTTCGGCCGCGTCGATTGCGCCTTCAACAATGCCGGCGTCGAGAACAAGGCCGCCCCCGTCCACGAGATCGCCCTCGACGAGTGGGACCGCATTCTCGACATCAACCTGCGCGGCACGTTCGTGTGCATGAAGCACGAGATCGCGCAGATGCTGCGCCAGGGCAGCGGCGTGGTGGTCAACACCTCGTCCGGCGCTGGCATCAGAGGCGTGGCAGGCGGCGCGAGCTACGCCGCTTCCAAGCACGCCCTCATCGGCCTTACCAAGTCGGCCGCCCTTGATTATGCCAAGGCGAACATCCGGGTGAATGCCGTCCTGCCCGGAAACATCGAAACGCCGATGATGGACCGCTTCACCGGCGGCGACATCCAGAAGGCGATCGACCTTGAGCCGGTCGGGCGGCTCGGCAAGCCTGAGGAGATTGCCGAAGCCGTTCTGTGGATGTGTTCAGACCTCGGCGCGTTCGTCACGGGCGCTTCGATCTCGGTCGACGGCGGCTGGTCGCTCTGACGCGCGTTACTGAAATTGACGAAGGATGGATCCCATGGAGATCAAGCGCAGCGGAAGTCAGCCTTCGGGCGCGGGGCCGTCCGACTGGTTCACCGGCACGGTGCGGATCGACCCACTCCACGGCGCGCCTGATCCTGCCCGCGTCGCGATGGCRAGCGTGACGTTCGAGCCGGGCGCGCGGACGGCGTGGCACACGCATCCGCTCGGCCAAACGCTGATCGTCACATTCGGACGCGGATGGGTTCAGCGCGAGGGCAGTCCGATCGAGGAAATCGCGCCGGGCGACGTGGTCTGGTTCGAGCCGAACGAGAAACATTGGCACGGGGCCACTGCGACGACGGCGATGACGCATATAGCGATCCAGGAGCGTCTGGACGGCAAGGCCGTGACATGGATGGAGCAGGTCACCGAAGGGCAGTATTCCGGGTCTTGAGCTTGGGCCGCAAGGTCCGCTTTTAGCGATACGACGCCGAGAGCGGACCGGTGGGTTTCCACCCAACTCAGTCGCTAATAGGCGTTTGGCGACGCGACCGGATCTGGCCGAAAACGGCCTGTCTGCTTCGGAGCTCAAGCTGCCGGTAAGCGGACTGACCTGACCGGCTGGTTTTGGACCGGGCTGACTGAAAGGATCGGCCAGAACCAAAGGAGCTGAATGCGGATTGAGGGGGGTTGCTTATTGCGCGAACGACGTAGACTTCTCGGTAGCCGGTAGCTCCTCCAGAACTATCTGGCTTCCGCAGTCTCAATCAGGAACGGTCAGCCCGCCTGAGGTGTTCGGAGCTGTTGCTAGGCCACCGACAGGGAGACGTGCATGGACGTTTGGCAGCTCATCGAGCGCGACCACGAGAACATCGCCAGCCTGATCCGAGAGATCCCCTACGCGCTCAACGCTCCTGGCGCAGTTGGCGGCCGAGAGCGCATGCTCGCCGACCTCATGGACGAGCTTGAGCTGCATGCGATTGCTCTCGACGCGAGCCTCTACGGCCCGTTGAGCCGGGACAGCAAGACTCGCGCGCTGATCGAGGACCTGCATCGCGGCCACGCAGAGTTCTGGCGGCAGCTCCAGCAACTCGCCCGCTACCGAAAGAAGCACTCAGCCGGCTGGCTCAACACGTTCGAGGACGTCACCTTCCTAGTCGATCAGCACCTGCACCGGCACGTTCACGAGTTGGTCCCAGCAGCCCGCGCGCACTTCTCGCCAGAGGAGGTCAGCGCTGCCACACGAGCTTACGTGCGCGCGAAGACGCGTGCTCTTCAGGGTCGGCGTCGAGGTGCCGTGGGCGGGATCATGTCGAGCGAGGTGGCTCTCATCACCACGGCTGCTGCTGTGGCGGCGGGGCTCGGCTACCTAGTCTGGCGTCGGGGTCGCTTCGGCAGCACGCGACGTGGCCGAACAGTCGAGGACGGCGAGCGTGTGCCCAGAGAGGCGATTCAGCCCGTTCGGCGGTGAACCGTGGCTGTATCGAGGGGTTCTCACCCGCAAGTGAGGATCTTATGCGGCAAGAAGAGGCTCGACGTGAAATCGTGCGCTTGTGGCGTGCACTTCCGCCGGACCAGCGCCGGACGGAAGAGCAGGCCGCTGCCTTCGCGCACGCGATCAAAGACGAGTTTGAGTTTCGCGTCAGCGGTGACCGTTATCAGGTCGTGAGGCACTGGTTGCTGGAACACCTCGACGGGCTTTGATGGGTTCGCCGGTTTTTTACGAGGTGGAGCATGGCTCTTGTCTCTTAGCGTGGATGGCGGCAGTTGCGGCTTCGGCAGCAAGGTTCGGCGAGTTGGTCTGGCGCGGCAGTCTGCGCAGCAGCGCTTCGCGATCAACGGAGACGCCTTGGCTCATCCCGCTGGAGATCGGCAGACCCGCCCGTACCCCTTAATTAGTTGCTAGGACTTCCGGCGGAACCGGCTGACACGCAGCGCATAGGCGACCGGCGGCAAACCTCGTCGGACACGACGCTGCCCAACTGCAAGGGCGGCCACTCACGGCACACGAACTGATCCGGATGGCTCAAGCCGCGCGAAGGGCCCGGCCACAGAGCGCCGGGGCAACCGTGCTTCCGGGCGCAGATCAGGATTAGGAATGGCGGACATCTTCGCGAAGCCCAGGTCAGAGAGCGGCACCCACAGCTGACGGTCGGCATCTTTGCGATCAGGACAGCTATCGAAGCTGGTTAACGCACCCGCCAAGCGGTGGAGTGATACGTGATCCACCAGACCTCTATCGCCTCTATCTCCGCCCCGCTGTGTAGCGAAGGCTGTCGCGGAACCGGCTGCCGTCATCACCCGTCGCAGGGGCAGAGGAACAAGGCGGCCCGTGCTGGCGCCCTGCTTCGCTCGATCCGGCGCTCTAGCGCATCGCGCCTTCCTGGGAACGGAGGTGGGTGCGGGCTTGTTGGTCGCTTCACCAGCTTGTGTGGAGGATCAGATGAGAATTCTTACGGCGGCGACGGCGATGGCGGTGGTGACCCTGGTTGGGGTCGGCCCGGTTGAGGCAAAGGGCTGCATCAAGGGCGCCATCATCGGCGGGGCGGCCGGTCACTACCTCGCCAACCACCACGGCGTCATCGGCGCTGTGGTTGGTTGTATAGCCGGCCGCTACGGAGCGACCCGCGGCTCGTCCGGCGACCCCGGTATCAGACGCGGCGGCTACGGCTACTAACGTCGGGGACGCGGGCCACTCTCAGTGGTCCGCTTTATTTTGGCAGGAGAAATCTGGCCAGGGAATGCCCGTTCAGCCGCTTCGATCCATCTTGCTTCGTGTTTACGCATCAGCATTACCAGCCAGATAAAGCCGGTAGCGGCGAGTACCAGCACAATTACGCCGGCCGGCCCCGTAAGAGATTCAATGCGTGAACCGAAGAAGTAGGCCCCGCAGGCAAACACAGTCGCCCAGACGAGGCCGCCCGTCGCATTGAACAGGAAGAAGCGCGGCCACGCCATCTGGTTCGCGCCCGCCAGCAGTGCCGCCAGCACTCGAAGTACTGCCACGAACCGGCCCAGAAATACGACCTTGCCACCGTGGCGCAGGAAGAGGTAGCGGCCAAGCTTGATCTTCTCGGGCGTGAGGCCGATCCGCGGACCGTGCCGAATCAGTGTTTGCTGGCCCACGCTGCGGTCAGTCCAAAAGCCGAGACTGTCCCCGATAACAGTGCCCGCAGTGGCGGCTGTGATGACGCTGACAAGCGTGAGGTTGCCAGTCGCTCCAGCGTAGATCGAGGCAGTGACGAGGCAGGTCTCACCGGGGAGCGGCAGGCCCATGCTCTCCAGGCCGATCACCAGCGCCACGATCCAGAGCCCATGCGTAGCAATCAGGCTGGACAGATCGCCGAGAACAAATTCCAGCATGCACGAACAGCCGCCCAAATCGAGACGTTACAGCCGACGTCAAAAAGCATAGTCACAGGCCCGAGACAGAGGGTCAGTGACTGCCAACGAGAGGCTCGGCAGGAACGCTCAGTCGCAGTCTTGCCGGCGCACTGTCTTCGGGTCGCCGACCTCATTCTCTTTGTGCACGGTCGTATGCGAGCAGCCGCCTCGGCGTTCGACGACGGTGTCGCGATCCGGTCCAGTTGCCGCATGCCCGACCCCTGCGCCGACAGCAGCGCCGACCGGACCACCGACAGCCGCGCCGGTTGCAGCTCCAACCGCCGCGCCCTCTTCGGCAGCCAGCGCGGCCGAGCCCATGAGTGTCGTTGCCGCGATCACAAGCGCCATGCGTTTCATGATCCACCTCCGGCGTTCAGAGCCTGGGAAACGATAACGTCGTCGCTTCCGTTCCCCCGCCAAGGTTTGGAACGGATTTTGATCTATATCTGTTTCCCTCGCGAAGATCAGGCTTTCTGATCTATTTGGAGGAACGCATGGACAAGGATCGTGTCGAAGGCTCTGCTACGAACATGGGCGGCAAGATCAAGGAAGGGGCCGGCAAGGTGACCGGAGACGACAAGCTTCGCAGCGAAGGCGTGATGGATCAGGTCAAGGGCAAGGTCCAGAACGCGGTCGGCGGCATCAACGATACCCTGAAGGGCAAATAGTTCTTTCTCGGCTCGCCGGCCGAAATGGCTGGCGAGCTACCCCGTATCTAATCGAATGAGGAGGCGATCCGGAAGGGTGAGCTTCCCTGGCCGTTCGGCACGCCGTTGCCCATCATCCCGCCGCTTTGGTTAGGCGGCGTCTTCCGAAGACCTTTTTACCTCTCTCAAGGCGGTGAAGACGACTAGCAAGTTTGCTCGTTGTTGATGGAACAAACCTACGGTCGGCTCAGACGAAAGCCTCGTGAGCGCTGAGACTGTGATGAGCCCGGCAGATAGTTCTCTGCCTCTTCGGGTTACGCGACCATCCCAAGCCCGACGACGCAGCCCACAAGCGTTACCAACGACAACGTGAACCCGACGCTTGCCTGGATAAGGCTGGGACCGCTGCCGCCCATGTGCAATCCTCCATTGCCGTCCATACCAATCACCTTTGCTGTTCGGATTGGGCCTGCAACGCAGATCGGCATCATGCAGTTCCGGAAGTGCAGTGATGCTTCGAGCAGGGGTGATCCAATCGAGCGAACCCGGCCCAGCCCCAACGGTAGCCCCAGCAAGCGCGCAAACAGCTAATGCGCAATCTAATTTATGTTAGCGCCAAGCTGAAACGGCTGATCTGCTGGGGCAGTTGTATAGGTCTGTTGCGAGCCAGCACCGGAAGGAGTGGCCGCTTCGGCCCTTATTTTGAGGAAGCTGGTATGCGGGTTGTGACGGGCGGCGATTGGAGTATCGGATTAGGCTTGGATAGCAGCTTAGACTCCGCTCTGCTCAGCGCCCGCCTCGGTGAGGGGCTGCGCGAGGTCTACAGCGACACGGTCGAACAGCCTCTGCCGCCTGAGTTCGACCAGTTAGCAAAGCAGATAAGTGGTGACACCGAAAACATTAGCGGTGCTGCCCATCAGCGATGGTCTTCGGACAGTAACTAAGTAGGCTTACCGCGCTGAATGCACGTGTGAGGCCGCCGCGTTCTTCGAGTGAATTGAGCGACCAATCCGATGGCGAACGGCCCGTTCTTACCCGAACTGTGGGCGAAGGCTGCCTATGGCAGACGATCCGCGGCCGACTTGGTCGAGCCTTCAGTCGATCACAACAAGGCGTTCGCGGAGGCCATGGTGGCGTAAGCCGCCAGGATTTTGTGGCTAACTACGTATAGGCATCAACATTGCCCCGCGGTGGCACGATCAGCGAGTGGATTTTCAGGCCATCGCCGACCTCCTCGCGGCGTAACTGAAACAAACCTTGGCTGTTGGAACCGATTTTTTCTCGGTGACGTTTGGGAGGCGCGTACCGCTCGCCCTTCTTGCTGCAACATTGGAGGAAATGGATGACCAAATCTGCGTTGCTGACTTCCGTTGCTGCCTTTGTGCTTGGTTCGGCGCTCGCGACAGCAACCTCGCCTGCCCGAGCCGCGCCTCTTGGCTGCGCCACAGACGGGAGCCTCGCAGCCCTGCAAGGCGACCTCGCGTGCGGAGACGATGTGGGAAACGATGACGTGATCGAGCGGAAGACCGTTCGGCGCTCGCGCACGGTCATGCGGCGCGGGATTGTCGAGCGGCGTCGAACGGTTCTGCGCCCCGAGATTGAACAGACCGCCGCAACCGTTCCGGAGGAGGTCAATGTGCCGGTCGCCCGGACCGAGTTGCAGCCCGTCACCGTGCCGACGAAGCGCACGGTCCAGACGCCGGTCACCGTCCAGCGTGCCCGCACCGTGATGCAGCCGGAGCAGGTGCCGGTTCAGCGCACGGTCGTCGAGCGCGAACAGGTCCCGGTCACCCGCACCGTGATGCGGCCCACGCAGGTGCCGGTTCAGCGCACCGTGGTCGAGCGCGAGCAGGTGCCCGTCACGCGCACCGTCATGCAGCCGGAGCAGGTCCCGGTGACGCGGACGGAGTTGCAACCCGAACAGGTTCCGGTCAGCCGCACGGTCACCGAGCTCGCCCCGGTGACGCGGTCGCACACGGTCATGGTGCCGTACGTGGCCTTCCGGCCTGAGAAGGTGGAGACGACCGAGATCGTAGCGCAGCCGCGCACCGTCACCGAGACCCAGACGGTGATGCGGCCCCGGACGGTGACGGAGATGCAGACGGTTCAACGCCCGCGCACGGTCACGGAGACCCAGACCGTGGCGCGGCCGCGCACCTTCACCGAGATGCAGACTGTGATGCGGCCTGAGACGGTGACGGAAACTCAGGAGGTCGCCCGTCCGCGGACCATCACCGAGGCGCGTACGGTGATGCGGCCGCGGACTGTCGTCGAGAACGAAACCGTGCTTCAGCCGCGCACGGTCACCGAGAACCGGACCGTGCTGCGGCCCCGGACCGTGGTGGAGAACCATGCCGTGATCCGGCCGCGGACGGTGGTGAGCAACCGGACAGTCCTTCGCCCGCACACGGTCACCAGCCGAGAAGCGGTGCTGCGTCCGGAAACGGAGGTGACCACCGGGACGTTCGAGCGCCGGGCTGGTATCCGCAACGCTGCGTTTGCGGAGTAGGACTCACCGCAGCTCGGCTAGGCTCTTCTGACCCCGCCAGCAGACAACAGGGCCGCTTCCCTCAGGGGAGCGGCTAAGCGCATGAAACTTGACCGGAATTTCAACCGGACCAGATGAGTGGTTGTCTTGTCGGTCAAGCGGGCTGCATCTCGATTCGGCGCATCGTCAGCGTTGGCTACTCTGGCTCACCCCTATCGTTGGCTCACTTCCAGCTCCTCTGGTGCCGATTCCACGCATCGCTTTCACGCCTTCGCGCGTTCCCACGGTTAATCGCTCGGTCCTGGGCGGAATAGTAAGGAAACGGAGGCGATGATGCTGCGAGGTGGATTGCTATGGCTGCTGGGAATCCCGCTGCCGATCATTCTGCTGCTGTGGCTTTTCGGCGTGTTCCACTAGGCACAGACAGGCCCGCGTCATGCCCTACACGGTCGAAATCACAAGGCCTCAGTCACAGATCGACGGCGAGGAGCAGGCCGCGAGGATGTACCAGCTGCCCGATCCGTTCGATACAGTGGCCGAAGCCAAGGAAGCGGCAGTCTCTCACATAGAGGGGCTTGGACTCGACCCCGGAAGTGTCCTCTACAATGTGTTCGACCGCGAGGGCTTCACCGTCGCCTCGAGCATCGATCCGCCAGTTGGGGCTGAGTAAATCGAGGACCGTGGGCCGACGATTTGGGGTATCAAATTTCCCTGTCTGCGCCGATTCCTCATACAACAGCCCGGCTCAGACACTACGGGCGGTGTGCAGGCAGCTGCCCACATCGTTGGCCTGAACCAGCCCTCGCTCCGCTCTATCAAAATACCTCGCGCCAAGCGGATTGTTGCACAGTAACTAAATGTTAATCTGCGGAACTTTGTGTCGGCCGCGTTCTTTATAGAGTAGCAGCAGGCTCATCTGGGGCATCTCGCCCATCAGCGCTAGTGTCCAAACACGGTGATGTGGGACAATCGGTGCTGATAACGATCTTTCGCCAGAGCATGTCCGCGATCTGATCAAGCAGGCGTTTGATTTCACCGATGGTGATTCACGGCTAGTGGCGGAATCTGCAGTCGACATCGCTGCGGTACCGGCCTCAAATTTATCCGAAGAGCAGCTGCGGGGTCGTCACCAGTGCCGCACGCAAGGCTCCCCCTCACAACGCCTGGCGTCTTCCTCGCCCCACAACTCACGGAGACGCTCGATGTCGCTACTCGCCTCGATCGTGCTCGGCCGCGTGGCCGAATTAATCAGGAGCGAGGCAGGCAACCACTCCAATCGCACTCTGACGCAGCGGGTGGCGTACTTCCCATGAGCACAAACGAGCCCGATCCGCGCGAGCAGCGCCTGACAGACTGGCAAGGAGAAGCTGCGACGCAGCTCACTGCCGGCGAGACGCGCACGATCCCGGTGGTCGAGGAGACCCCACGAATCGAGAAGCAGGTTGTCGAGACCGGCCGGGTTCGGGTCAGGACCGAGACCGTGACGCACGATCAGATCCTACGCGAGAGTCTGCGCACTGACAGCGTCGCGGTGACCCGTGTGCCGGTGAACCGAACCCTGGTCGAGGGTGAGGCTGCGCCGGTCGCCCGGGTCGAGGATGGGGTGACGATCATCCCGGTCCTGGAAGAGATCCTCGTCGTCGAGAAGCGCCTCGTCCTGAAGGAAGAGGTGCACATCCGCCAGACCTCCGCGGATGAGGACGTCGAGGTCCCGGTGACGCTGCGCAAGCAGCGCGCCGTGGCCGACCGCCTGTCGGCCGATGGGCAAGCCACCGACACGACAGCTCAAACGAGACCCGAGGAGACAACATCATGACGCAGACGATCACCGCGCTGTTCGACCGCCCAGCAGAGGCTCAGGCCGCGCAAGCCAAGCTCGTGGCCGCCGGCATCCCGCAATCGGCGATCAAGCTCGTGCAAGGTGCGCAGACGGCGCGCACTAGTTGTTCAGTCCCGAGGTGAGATGGGTTGGGTCGTATCTGAACCGGCCTGGGTCGTCTGCCCAGGCTCGGCAGGTCGCTTCGTATGGCGTGAGGCCGCGTAGGGTCTTGAGCCGCCGGGCGAAGTTGTAGGCATCCAGGAAAGCGGCGAGGTGTTCCCGCAGTTGGTCGTGGCTGTCGTAGTGGTAGCGCTTGACGGTCGCGTCCTTGAGGGTCCGGTTCATGCGCTCGACCTGGCCATTGGTCCACGGGT